>JBCNOP010000086.1:0-19471 GCA_039593775.1 Pseudoduganella sp. | reverse complement strand
CGGCCGAGGTCTGCGCGGTGGTCGAAGACAGCAAGTAGTTGCCGGAATCGGCGCCCGACAATGCCAACCCGCTCACGTTGACCGTCTTCCCGTTGCCGGCATTCTTGTCGTTGAAGGACGCGCTGCCCCCAAGGCTGAGCACATCGCCTGCCACCCGGTCATCGCCCAGCGTGACGCCGGCGGCCACGCTGCCGTCGTAGACCTTGTTGGCAGCGGCCGCGCTTACGTTCAGCGCGCGCTGGAGGATATTGGCCGTGGTGCTGGCCGTGGTGCCGGACAGCGCATAGTTGCCGGAATCGGTACCCGACAAGGCCAGGCCGCTCACATTGACCGTCTTGCCATTGCCGGCATTTTTGGTATCGAAGGAAGCGCTGCCGCTCACGGTGAGCACATCGCCCGCCACGCGGTCGTCGCCGAAGCTCACGGTTGCCGCAGTCGTGCCGTCATAGGTCTTGTTCCCGGCGCCAAGCGTGAGGTTGAGGGTGCGCTGGGCAATATCGCCGCTGGCTGCCGCAGTGGTTGCGGACAGGGCATAGTTGCCGGAGTCTGCGCCGCTCAGCGCAATCCCGGTCACGGAAATCGCCTTGCCAGTGCCCACATTCTTCTCGCCAAACGATGCGCTGCCGCTGACGCCCAGCACATCGCCTGCCACCCGGTTGTCGCTGAAATTCACCGTCGCTGCGGCTGTCCCATCGTACACCTTGCTGTTGCCGGTAGCCGCCACCGCCAGGGAACGCGGAGTGATGGAAGCCGTTCCGGTAGCCGTGGTCGAGGCCAACGCATAGTTGCCCGCGTCAGCCCCCGACAGCGCCAGGCCGTTAGCCGTCACTGTTTTGCCGTTACCAGCGTTCTTGTCTGCGAAGCTCGCGCTGCCCGCCACGCCAAGCACGTCGCCAATCACGCGATTATCGGTATAGCTGACCGTAGCCGCCACAGACCCGTCATACACCTTATCGACAGCATTCAAGCCTACCGTCAGCTGGCGTTGGGCGATATCGGCAACTGTCGACGTGGCGGCCGAGGCCAGTACATAGTTGCCTGCATCGGTGCCGGACAGCGACAGCCCCGTCACATCAACGGTTTTGCCAAGGCCTGCATTCTTGTCGGCGAACGCTGCACTGCCCACGTTCACGACCACGCTATCACCCGCCACGTGGTTGTCCGTAATTGTTGCACTGGCAGCCGCACTGCCGTCGTAGGCCTTGTTGGCAGCAGTTGCACCCACATTCAGCGTGCGCTGCGTGATGCTGGCGGTCGTCGCGGCAGTCGTACTGGTCAGCAAATAGTTGTTTGCATCCGCTCCGGAAATGGAAATACCAGTAACGCTGACAGTCTTGCCGTTGCCGGCATTCTTGTCACCGAAAGCCGCGCTGCGTGCAATCGTCAGCGTATCGCCGTTGATGCGGTTGTCGCCCACGTTCACGGTAGCAGCCAACGTGCCGTCATATACCTTATTGTTTCCGGTTGCCGTGACAGTCAGCGCCCTGCGATTCACCTGCAGGCCGGAGCCGCCGACAAGGTTGATCTTGTAGCCGAGCGAACTGGCAAGGGTGCCCTGCCCCCAGGAATAGAAGCCGGCGTTCTTGGTAAAACCGGTGGCCTCGGCAGAACCGGTAAGGCTGCCGGAATCGCCATCGATGTAGCCGGTCGCACTGTAAGAAAGGCTCGGAAGCGCACCCGTGCCATCATAGGTCTTGCTGGCACTTTGCACGCTGACATTCAGCGTCGGCGCCAATTTGTAGAAGAACCTGTTGCCTTTGAAGGCCGCCGCCGGGTCATACGATTGGTCGTAATGCTTGCTGTAGCCAGTCAGCCCTTCCAGCGTGTTCTGGGGCGAATCGGAAAACACGTTGTAATATCCGGACGGGCCGCCCTGCAGCGCCAAAGTGCCGGCGTTATTGGTGAAGGTCCCCCCGCCGGCGCCTGCTGCCGCCACAATCACGGTGAGCGAATCCCCTCCGGCGGATCCGACCAGCCTGCCGCCCGCGCAGATCACAACGTCACTGCCAGCGGTCGGCCCCTTGTTGATGACTTTGATGGTCCCGGCATTCACTGTGCCCGCAATAGTGATGTCGCCGCTGGCCTTGTTGGTCTGTCCCGCACCGGTATCTATGCTGAGGCTGACGTTGCCGGCATTGATGGCGGTGCCGCTGGCCACTGCAATCGTCGCCGAGCCGGAAGCGCGATAGGCATCCACCACACCGGCGCTGGTGCCGGCATTGGCGACCACGTTCAGGTCGCCGCCCATCGTGATATTCGAGTTCAGCGCAACGCTCCGGCCGGCCTGCAAGCTCAGTTGGCCGTTGCCTGCGGCGCTGATGTTATTGCCCGCTTCCCACGTGATGTCATTGTTCGCCTGCAGGGTGATACTGGTACCGTTCGCCAATGCTTCCGCCAGCTTTTGCGCATCGACCGATGCGTTCACGCTCGCTTTCGGGTAACTCTGGTCGAACAGCAGGCTGCTTGCATTCGGCGCCGGCAGCAGGCGGTATGTGCTGACGGTTCCGCTGGCGACCGTACTGCCGTCGAAGGAGTTGTCGAACGGCTGCGCCACGACCAGGCTGTCGCCTGCGCCGTTCATGGCGAGTGCAAAGCCGAAGTTGCCATAGTCGTCGATATCCAGGCTGGCGTTCGCTCCTTGCGTGTAATCGCGGCCGATGACCGCCGACAGGTTCATCCCGTTGTAGTTGCCGGTGTAATCGAAGACGCGCACTGCTCCAGGGCCTGGGCCGGTACTGCCAAGTCCCCCGTTGCCCGGGGCGCCCACCGCCAGGCGGGTGCCGGCATCGTTCATCGCCAGCGAAGAGCCAAACAGCTCGCCTTCGTTCAGGCTGATGTCCTTCCAGCCGGCCCCCTGGCCTATCTTGCCAACGTAACCGATGCCGGCAAACGGATTGGTGTACAGGTAAACCGCACCACGGCCGGAATCCTCGCCCGGCGCGCCAACTGCCAGCTGGGTGCCGGCATCATTCAGCGCCACGGCCGTACCATATTGCGCCTCGGGCGCAGTGCCGCCGGTGACCGACGCCGTGTAGCCGAAGGTCCCGCCGGATTTCGAGAACAGCTCCACTGAATTGGTCAGCAGCGCACCGACTGCCAGCTTGTCGCCGGCGCCGTTCAGCGCGACCGAGACGCCGAAGCCATTGCCAGCGCCGCTATTGCTGGTGATCGTCTGGTTCAACACCGGCGTCGTGAAGCCAGCGCCAAAACCGAAGGTATACACCTTGCCCGTGAAGTTGGCCAGTGCGCCTACCGCCATCACGTCGCCGGTTTTACTCAAGGCCACCGAACTGCCGAACATGTCCTGGCCGGACAGTTGCGCTGACAAGTCCAGGTTATTGCCGCCAGTGAAGCCGCGGCCAATGGTGCCGACCAGGGTGCCGCCAGTGAACTGGCCGTCGGCAAAAGTGAACAGGCGCACCGCGCCGTAGTTCGTATCCGCAGCAGCACCCACGCCTTCGTTATAAGGGGCGCCCACAGCCAGGCCTTTGCCGTCGGAGGTCAGGGCCACACTGTAGCCAAAGCCTTCGCCGTCCTTCAGGCTTGCCACGTCGACGTTCCTGGCGCCGCTGAAGCCCTTGCCGATGATGGCGTCATACGTCCACTGGTTGGAGCGTTCGCCGATCACGATATCCTTGGGGTCCAGCAGCAGGCGGCCGCCGGCGCCGATCTCAAGGCGCTCCAGTCCCACATAGCGCAATTCTTTATGTGCCGAAACCTCCACCTCGCCGCCGCGGGCAGCGCCTGCGGCCTTGACCGCGCCCAGCATGGTGGTCTGCTTGTCCGACCACACAATGGCTGTGCCGCCCTGTCCGCCCGCACCGCGCGCGGAAACGTCCAGCACCGTGCTGTCATTGATGAAGGTGGCGTTTGAATTGGCTATACGTGCAGTCTCCCCCCATCGCCCGGTGAAACGGTCGACGTCAGGGGCGTCGGCACGGGTAGCGCCGCCCTGGAAGGCGCCACCAACGCGCACCAGGCCGCCTTGGGTAGCGCCGGAGGCATCGACCGTCGCTCCCAACAGGCGCACGTCGGCGCCGCTGATGTCGACGCGTCCACCCAGCCCGCCAACTCCGCGCGCATCGTGGCGGCCCGAAGCAAGCAGGCTGCCGCCGGCCTCCAGCGCAATGGTACCGCCATCGGTGGCGCCGGCAACGCTGGCCGATGCCGAACTGTTTTCCACCACGCTGGCGCCGGCCGCCAGCGAAATGCTGCCGCCACGGCCGGCCGTGGCCTTAGCTGACAATTCCGAAGCAGCTGACAGGTCGCCGCCCGCTTTTACGGCGATGCTGCCGCCTTGCTTGCCGTCGGCGCGCACCGTGCCATCCAGGGAGACAAAGCCGCCATCCACGCTCACGCTGCCGCCCCGGCCATTGGCCGACGATGCATCAAGCTGGCCGGCACGCACCTGGCCATCTCCCACCAGACGGATTGTGCCGCCCTCGGCAACCAGACCGCGCGCCTGCACGACACCGGCGTTATTGACGGTCGAACGCGCCAGTGCATCCGCTGCTTTTGCCGTCAGCAGCACCTGGCCGCCGTCGGCTTGCAGCAAGCCTTTGTTCTCCGCCAGCGCATCAAGCGCGCCTTGCTCCACACGCACCATAATCAGCCCGTCGCCGCGGAAGTCCAGGCCAACAGCATTCCCGGCCGCCAACGCCACGCTGCCGCCAGCCGCCGTAATGCTGCCGCTGTTCGATACGGCAGGTGCAAGCAGCGCCACTACGCCGCCGTCTGCCTTGATACTGCCTTCGTTGCGCACCGCGCCGCTGCCATTGCCGCTGAAGCGGTAGCTGCCGGACAGGAAGTCCTGGTCGGTGATACCAAGGCTGCTCGCTACCAGGCCGCCCACATCCACTTGCGCGCCCGCGCCGAACAGCACGCCTTGAGGGTTGACCAGGAAGACCTTGCCGTTCGAGGAAAGCTTGCCGAAAATCTCGCTGGCCTGGCCTCCGACCACACGGTTCAGTGCCACTGCCGATGCATTCGGCTGGTCGAAACGGACCTGCGCATTGGCGCCGATATTGAACGCCTGCCAGTTCAGGATTGCCTGCTGCGTGGCCTGGCTGACAGTCATGTTATTGCCCTGCACATTCACGCCTGCCTGTCCGGCAACCAGTTGCATGCCGCTCGGGAGAGCATTGGGCGGCAGCGGACCGGCAGCGGCAGCGGCAGCAGCCAGACTGCCTGCCAGCACCGCGGCAGCACGGCGGCATGCCGCACCCTTGCCATGGCTGCGCGTGCCCTCTGCCACGGCGACCCAGCAGCGATGCACCGTGCTCCAGACGAGGCGATAGAAACGGTTGGCGGAGGCGTGTTTATGCATTGTGTTTCCTTAGACGTGGAGGTTGAAGTCGGCGCGCAGCGTGATGCGCGCACCTTGGCGAGCACCCGGCTGCAGGAACACCAACTGGCGGCCCGTCGCTCCGTTTTCGATTTCATAGCTGCCGGATCTAATTGCCGGCAGCGCGGCGGCAGAGAACACCACCGTAAATTGTTTGCCTTCCGCGCCTTCCGGCGCCAGCTTGGCCGCTTCCACCGCTTCCAGCTTGATCTGCAGCGCGCGGTGTTCCGGATGGTTCAGCCAGAACACCTGGCCGGCCAGGCGTTCGGCACCAGCGCGGCTCCAGGCGAAGCTGCCGCTGCCTTGTGCGGCCTGCGCAGCTGGTGCCAGGCCCAGGCCCGCCACCAGCAGCGAACCGCCGCCAGCTTTCAGCAAGGTGCGTCGCGAAGTCACTCGATCATTCATTGTCGTTCTCCCATTCCATGGTCCGGTGCATGCCGGACACCCCAGTTTCTTTAAAGCCCAGGCGGCGGTACAGCGCCTCGGCCGGATTATTCAGTGCTACATGCAAGCGCAGCGGCAAGCCTGCGCTGGCCGCCTCCTGCTGCAGCTTGCGCAACAGCGCGCTGCCAATGCCCTGCCCGCGCCACTGCGTCAGCAATGCGATGTCGACCAGCAGCAGGCCGGCTCCGGACTGCGCGACCACCTGCTGGCCGACCGGCACGCCGTCCACTTCGATAATCTCGAAGCGGGCACCGGCATAAGCCTGCCGGTAGGATTGCTGCTGTGCCGCGAACTGCATGTCGAGCAGGCTGCCCAGCATTCCCTGCTCCAGGCCTGCAAATTCTTGCGCGCGCACCTGGTCGAACAGGCCGCGCAGGAATGCGCGGTCGGCTTCGGATTCAGCACGCAGCGAAACATTCATCACGAGCGCGGCGGGAACACGCCTTGCAGCGCAATGCAGAACAACAGGCCAAGATAAGGCTGGCGGTTGTTGTGCGGCAGCGAGCTACCGGCCGGTGCCAGCACCTCGGGGCGCATCGGCTGCATGCCGGCCACCGTCTTGCTGAAGGCCTGGTTGACCTGGGTGTTCCTGGCAAAGCCGCTTGAAGGGCTGGGCGACAGCTGGGTGGCTGCCACCCCGGTGGCCTGCAACTGGTGGGTATGCGCGGGAATTTCCGCTTCGACCAAGGTAAGCGTTGCCACGCCGCGCATTTCGCCCAGCTCGCGGTACGTCAGGCCGGGTCCCTGCCCTGGATGCAGGGGCGCGCGGCCGTTCAGGTCAGGCAAGGCAAACGTGCTTTTGCCGTCGCCGCCATAGGTGGTCCCCAGCAAGGAGAACAGCGCCGTGTTTTGCGAAATCGGCAGCAACTGGCCATCGCAAGTGGCCCAGCCGGTCGGCGCGAAGTTGTTGGCGAACATGCGGATTTCCGCTACGAATGGTGAACTCATCGGTATCTCCTCAGTTCGTGCTTGGGGTCGAGCCAAGCAAGCAGATAATGAAATTGACGCCGGTAAAAGGCGCCATGTTTTCGTGTGGCTGCGAGCCCCCGGTTGGCGTGATGGCATTGGCGGCCATCTGCAGCACGCTGTTGTCGGACGTACCGTAAATCGCGCTGCCCGCGGTGGCCGTTGCAGCCGGGTAGCCGGTGGTATTGGTGAAGGCTGCGCTGCCGCGGTCGCTGCTGGCCACAATCAGGTGGGTGTGGCTCGGGATCTGCTGCGTTGTCAGGGTCACGCTCTCCACGCCGCCCTGCTCGCCCAAAGTCAACGTGCGGCCGGACGAATGGGTGCCGGCATGGACCGGCACCCGGCCGCGCAAGTCCGGCAAGGCAAAGGTGCCCTGGCCATCGCCACCGTAGGTTGTGCCGATCAGGTTAAACAAGGCCTCGTATTCGGAGATGGACAATTGCGTGCCATCGCAGAAGGCCCAGCCAGCCGGCGCGAAATTGCCAGCAAACATTCGGATTTCACCGATATAGGAATCAGCCATATTCGGCTCCGTTCAGTTAGGGGAAGGGAAAGCGCCCTGCAGGGCGATGATGAAATTCAGCGCCAGGTAGGGCTGCGTGTTCTCGTGCGGCTGCGCGCCGCCGGTATTCGACACCTGGGTCGACGCCAGCGTGGTATTCGGGGTGCCGTTGAAGTTATCGGCACTCAAACGGCCTTTGCGTGCCAGCAGTGCGGCGTTCGGGTCTGCGGTACTGGCCTGGGCCACACTGGCGTATGCGCGATGGGTGTGGGCGGGTATCTCGTTTAGCGTCAACGTATGCGCAAATTCGCCGCCGGATTGCCCCTGGATGATCCCGTCCCCGATATGCAGCGGCATGCGGCCGCGCAAGTCCGGCAAGGCAAAGTTGGTCTGGCCGTTGCCGCCGTAGGTGGTCCCTAGCAGGGAAAACAGTGCCTGGTTCTGGTTAATCGGCAAGAACTGGCCATTGCAGAAAGCCCAGCCCTGGGGCGCAAAATTGAACGAGACGAGCTTGATCTCGCCCAGGTAAGGCAAAGGCATTGTCATAAGAACTCCTGGGGGTTAGTTATTGAAGACGGCGTGGTACTGCACACCGGCGCCATTGCGGCCGGACGGCACGATGAAAATGGCCAGCGTTTCGTCGCCGGCGCGCTCCAGCACCACCGTTTGCTGGGCCAGTTCGGGCGCGGCCGGTCCCTGGAATGCCAGCGTAAAGGCTTGCGGATTGCCGGATTCTTCGACCCCGCACAGGGTCAGGGTAATTGCGGAACCAGCGATGGAAAATCCGGCCCCGAGGCGGGACTGGAAGTAAGACACATTTGTCGACACAGCAAACCTGTTAATTTTCTACAGTTGAAAAATTTCACATTGTACGATGTTATTTCCGTAAGCTGGATTACAGTTTTGCAACAATTGAGTAACAAAAGGCGTTGTAAAGCCTATACTTTCATGGAAGCAGCCAATCGATAAATGTGAAATCTCCCCACGGGACCCATGACCCAGTCGATCGCCGCACGCCTGTTGCGCATCATTTTCGGCTGTTATTTCCTGGTGACGCTGGTCGTTACCATCGTCCAGCTATCGGCCGAATACAGGCATACCCGCAGCCGCGTCGAAAGCGAGATCGAGGCGATGCAACACACCTTCGGCCCTGGCATTGCCGACGCGATGTGGCGCTTTAACGACGACATCATGCGCGGCATTTTGGCCGGCATGAAAGAGCTGCCGATCGTGGTCGGCATCAAGGTAGTGGACGACCAGGGCAAGCTGGTGCGAGCGGTCGGCACCGTGCTCGATGAACACGGCAAGCACATGCAAGCCCAGCCCGATGGCCGGCTGGCGCCGCCGCACGGCGACGACGGCCTGTTCGGGCAAATCTTCAGCCGCGAATTCCCCATTTCATACAAACTCGAAAACGGCACGCCGCAGGAAATCGGCAAATGGACCGTCTATTCGAACCGGCGCATCATCCTCAGCCAGGTCGAATACGGCTTCTTCCTGATCCTGGTGAACTCGGTGATCAAGACCCTGGCGCTGTGGTTCATCTTTGTGCTGGTGGTGCGCCACTGGCTGGGCAAGCCGCTGCAGCAACTGAGCGACTATGTCGGCCACCTGACGATCGACAACCTTGGCAGCAGCCCGCTGGAGCTCAAGCACGGCGGCAACACGGAGCTGGACCTGCTGGCCAACAAAATCAACGAGATGCGCGAAAACATCCTGGCCGGCCTGGCCGAGCGGGCTGTGCTGTACGAGGAACTTGCCGCCCTCAACGAGTCGCTGGAGCGGCGCGTGGCAGAACGCACCGAGGCGGCCCGCCATGCGCAGGACGAATTGGCGCGCAGCGAGCGGCTGGCGGCCCTTGGCTCGATGGTGGCCGGCATCGCCCATGAACTCAATACGCCGATCGGCAACAGCCTGGTTGCCGCCAGCACGCTGCAGGACAAGATCCACGCGCTGGGCCGGCGTTTCGAAGGAGGCTTGCGCCGCTCGGACATGCAACAGTTCCTCGACGAGGCCGACGGCATCGGCCTGCTCCTGGCACGCAATATCGAACGCGCGGCCAGCCTGGTCTCAAGCTTCAAACAGGTCGCGGTGGATCGCGCCAGTTCGCAGCGGCGCCGTTTCGACCTGGGCGCCGTCATCCAGGAAAACATGAATACCCTGTCGCCCGTGCTGCGCAAGACCCCCTACGAAGTGACAGTGGACGTGGCGCCGCTGGTAGCGATGGACAGCTACCCCGGCCCGCTTGGCCAGGCGCTGGCGGCCCTGGTGAACAACGCCCTCATGCATGGCTTTAACAATCGTGGCCACGGCCGGCTGTCGATCACGGTGCCGGTTCCGTCCGGCGAGCAGGCGGAAATCATCATCTGCGATGACGGCGCCGGCATCGCGTCGGGCCACCTCAATCGAATCTTCGATCCCTTCTTCACCACCCGCATGAGCGAAGGCAATTCCGGGCTAGGCCTGAACATCGTACACAACATCGTCACCACGATCCTGGGCGGGAAGATCCACGTCGACAGCATGCCCGGCGTAGGCACCACCTTCCGCATCACTATCCCGCTCGATGCACCGATGCACCACGAAGAACCGATTATTCCGCGGGCCTGAGCAAGACCGGCACTTCCTTGAAGGCTGGCGTGGCCGAACCGCGCGCCACCAGCGCCGGCGAAATCAGCGGCGTCAATTCAGGAAAGTAGCCGAACACGTCGCCATCGGGCACGTCATACCGCACCAATTGGTAGCCGCTGCACTTGCGGGCAATGCCGTCGGGAGCTGCGGCGTGCACGTCGACCAGCTGGCCGTCGCGCAGGCCAAGCCGCACCATGGTGCCGGCGGAGATGAACAGTACTTTGCGCGTATGGTGCACGCCGCGGTAGCGGTCTACCTCACCGGTGGTGTCGCGGTAGACGGTGGTGTTGTACTGGCGATGCGCACGCACGGTGGCCAGGCACAGCACGTCGTTGCCAAAGGCGGCGCGGGCGCGGCCCATGATGGTGTCCTGCGGCAGCGCGATGACGGTGAACTGCGCCTTGCCGCTGGCAGTTTTCCAGTCCCGGTTGCGCGCGCTGTTCGGCAGGTGGAAGCCACGCGGCTGCGCGATGCGGTCGTTGTACTTTTCAAAGCCCGCCACGGCAGTTTTTGCGACTTGCTCGATCAGCGAGCGCGTCACGCTATAGTCACTGCCCATGGCTTGCCAGTCGATGGCAGGCATCGCCGCGCCTTCGGCCAGGGTATGGCGCGCCAGTTCGGTCACGATATGCGGCTCGGAGCGCAGCTTGGCGCTGGCCGGATCGCTGCGCCCAGCCGAAGCATGCACCATGCTGGCCGTGTCTTCCACGCTGACGAACTGGCGGCCGCCCTCTTGCTCATCACGCTCGGTGCGGCTCAGGCAAGGCAGCAGCAGACCGACCTTGCCGGGATGCAGGTGGGTGCGGTTCAACTTGGTGGCGATATGCACCGTCAATTGCAGGCGTTCCATCGCCTGCAGCACACGCGGGGCATCCGGACCGGCGACAGCGAAATTGCCGCCCAGGCCAAGGAAGGCATGCACCGAACCGTCCATGATGCCGTTGATGGCCGCCACCGCATCCAGTCCATGCTGCGCCGGCGGGGTAAAGCCGAACACGCGCTCCAGCCCCTCCAGCCATTCTTTCTTGGGCCGGTTGGTCACGCCCACGGTGCGGTCGCCCTGCACGTTCGAATGGCCGCGCACTGGCATCAACCCGGCACCCGGCTTGCCGACGTTGCCGCGCAAGAGCATCAGGTTGACCAGCATCTGGATCGTCTCGATCGCATACTCGTGCTGGGTCAGGCCCATGCACCAGGTAGCGATGGTGGCTTTGGAGGCGATATAGATCGCCGCCGCTTTTTCAATCTGCTCGCGCGACAGGCCGCTATCCTGTTCGACCTGCTGCCATGGCTGCGCGCGCACGGTGGCGGCAAACTCCTCGAAGCCGCTGGTGTGGCGCGCAATGAAATCGCGGTCCAGCACCTTGCCGCCGGCCTCCTCGGCTTCCAGCACCGCCTTGCACATGCCGGTGATGGCCGCCAGGTCGCCACCCACACGCACCTGGAAATACTCGCTGGCGATGCGGGTGCCGCGGCCAGTCAGGGTCTCGACCGGCGATTGCGGATCGGCGAAGCCGCGCAAGCCCGGCTCCAGCATCGGGTTGAAGGCAGCGATGCGGCACCCGCGCAGCGAAGCCTCGCGCAAGTCGCCCAGCATGCGCGGATGGTTGGTGGCAGGATTCTGGCCGAAGACGAAGATTGCCTCCGCGTGCTCGAAATCTTCACGCGTAACGGTCGACTTGCCCACTCCGAGCGTCGTGCCCAGCGCCATGCCGGACGACTCGTGGCAATAGTTGGACGAGTCGGGCATATTGTTGGTACCGAAAGCGCGTGCGAACAACTGGTATGGAAAGGCCGCCTCATTGCTGCTGCGGCCGGAGGCGTAAAACACCGCCCGGCCTGGCGCATCAAGCGCCTTGAGCGCGCCGGCTGCCAGCTGAAAGGCTTGCTCCCATTCGATCTCGCGGTAGGTGTCGCTGGCGTGGTTGTACAGCATCGGCGCCGTGAGGCGCCCGAAACCTTCCAGTTCCCACTCGGCGCGGGTGCGCAGCGCAGACAGTGGATTGGCCGCAAAAAACTCCGGCGTAGCGCGGCGCGCGGTCGATTCGTGCGCAACCGCCCACGCGCCCTGCTCGCAGAAATCGACCGCCTTGTCCTTGGGGGAATCCGGATAGGCGCAGCCCGGGCAATCCACCCCGCCCGGCTGGTTCAGCTGAGGCAGTACTTTCAGGGCCGGCAGCGGGCTATTGCTGCGCAATGCCTTGGCGGTACCATTCAGCGAACCAAGACCGCCAGCGGGTTTGTCATAGAAGCGAATCGGATGCTGCACAGGAATCTCCGGCCATTCTGTCAAGGCGGCGATGTTAACACATGAGAGTGGCTGGACATGGACTTTCAGGTTACTACTGTTGAGTTGCCTTGCGACAACGAGAAGTACGCCGCAGTAGCTTGGCAGGCCGCATTGATTTATACTTCCCCTGCGCCTTACACCCGCGCAACGTTTCCCTCTGGCCAAACCCTCGCCTGGCACTCTCCCCTTCAGGAGATGGTTGTGCGCCAAATTCCTAAGCTCCAGACTTTCAAATTCAAGATTACCGCCCTGCTGGTGCTGATGGTCATGCTCGCCACTGCCCTGGTCGCGGGCGTCTCGCTGCTCGTGGCCGAGCAGGAAATGCGTAAAGTTATTGCCGCGCAGGAAATGTCCATGCTGTCGAGCGCCGCAGCCTACCTTGATCGCGACATTACTTCCAAACAGCAAGTCTTGCGCGGGCTGGCCGAGAGCATGCAGGCCGAGCCGATGGCGGCGAACAAGGTCCAGGCCCAGCTCGAGTTGCGCGGCGCGCTGCGCGATGAATTCTTCAACGTCACCGCTTACGATGCTGAGGGCAAGCTGGTCGCCAACCTGCTGGATCGCCGCATGATCGGTAAGCTCAACAGTAAAAACCGCCAGTATTTCCGCGACACCGTCTCCGCTCAGGAAGGCATCGTTTCGGCGCCTTTCCGCAGCGTGCTGTCCGGCCACCCGGTGCTGGCGATCACCCAGCCGGTATTTGGCCGCAATGGCAGCATCGATTACATCCTGGTCGGCACCATCGACCTGCAGCGCCCTGCGTTTGCCGGCCAGCTGAACGCCCTGCGCGGCAAGACGGAAGGCTATCTGTTCATCCTGACTGCCGACGGCACCATGCTCTACCACCCCGACCAGAACCGCGTGCTGACCCAGGCCGCCGGCCCGGGTAGCCTCGGCCAGTCAGTGCTGGCCAGCCCAGATGGCTGGCGCGACGACGCCATCGACGACGGCAAGCCGGTGCTGCTGGCGCACAAGCGTTTGCAGAAAGCCGACTGGACGCTCGCCATCTCCTTCCCCATCCGCGATGCCTTCGCCTCTATGGCCAGCCTGCGCTGGCGCGCCTTGCTGGCCGCTTCTGTGGTGGCCCTGGTGGCCGGCCTTGCAGCCTGGCTGCTGATGCGCGCCCTGCTGGCGCCCTTGTACAAGCTTTACAGCCAGGTGCGTGCCTTCGGCCGCGGCAATATCGATATCGAACAGTTCAACACCGAAAAGCCCGATGAATTCGGACACCTTAGCCGCGCTTTCTACCAGGTCGCACGCCAGCAACAGATGGCCGAGCGCAACCTGCAGCGCCTGGCGACGACCGACCCGCTGACCGGCGCCCATAACCGCCGCATGTTCGACGAATTCTTCCCGCAGGCGCTGAAGCGCGCCATCCGCGCCGGGCAGCAGATCGGCTTGGCCGTGCTCGATATCGATTACTTCAAAGGGATCAACGACAACTTCGGCCACCAGGCCGGCGACACCGTGCTGGTGCAGTTTGCCGACCGCCTGCGCAACGCCGTGCGCAGCACCGATACCGTGGCACGCATCGCCGGCGACGAATTCGTGATCGTGTTCGAACACCTGGAAGCCGGCCACGACGTCAACCTGCTGGGCCAGAAAATCGTGGCGGCCATGCAAGCCCCGTTCGAAGTGAACGGACGCCCGCTGAACGTCACCGCCAGCATCGGCATCGCCCTCACCACCGAGCTGCCGGCCGATGTCGACAAGGTGATGCTGGCGGCCGACCAGGCGCTGTACTGCGTCAAGGCCGCCGGCCGCAATGGCTTTGCCGTCAATACGGTCGGCGCCGAGCGCATGCTGTCGGTACGCGAATTCGTAGCGCCCGCCAAAGCCGACAAGTTAGAAAAGAAGAACTGGCCGTCCAGCCGCTTCTGATCAATGGCGCGGCGGGATGGCCGCCGGCCGCACTTGCGACTGCGCCATGCCGGCCATGCTGCGGCACTCGCTGGCGCAGCGGCGGCAAGCAATCGCGCAATCCTTGCAATGCTCGTGGGCGTGCTGCTCGCACTCATCGGCGCAGGCATCGCAAATGTCGGAACAGGCCTCGCACAGGACGGATGCCAGTTTGCTGCCGCGCTGCATCAGGCCAACGCATACGCGGCAGACCTGGGCACAATCGATATCGCTGGCAATGCAATGGGCCAGGCTGGCCACGTCCTGCTCTTGCAGGCAACTGGCGGCGCAGTGGTCGCAGGCGGCAGCGCAATCATTGCAGGCTTCGATGCAGGTTTGGTACTGTTGCTGGGTCATGACGGCCTCCTTTCGGAAAGGGCCAGACTAGCACTCACCCGGCCCGGAGCGCGCACCGCTTGCTCCATGCGGAACTCGCCGACCAGCGCCACCAGCGTCGCAGCCTGCTGCTGCAAGCTTTCCGCCGCGGCGGCAGCCTGCTCGACCAGCGCGGCATTCTGCTGCGTCACCCCATCCATCTGGCTGATGGCCTGGTTGACCTGGCCGATGCCGTTGCTCTGTTCCCCGCTGGCTGCGCTGATCTCATTGACGATATCGCTGACGCGGCGCACGCTGGCCACCACCTCGTCCATCGTGCTGCCGGCTTGCGCCACCAGCGCGCTGCCCGCCTCCACTTCACCGACCGAGCTGCCGATCAGCTCCTTGATCTCTTTTGCCGCAGCCGCACTGCGCTGGGCCAGGTTGCGCACCTCGCTGGCGACCACCGCGAAGCCGCGCCCCTGCTCGCCGGCGCGCGCCGCTTCCACCGCCGCGTTCAGGGCCAGGATATTAGTCTGGAAGGCGATGCCATCGATGACGGAAATGATGTCCACCACCTTGCGCGAGGATTGATTGATCGAGGCCATGGTGTCAACCACCTGCGACACCACCTGCCCGCCGCGCGCCGCCACCTCCGACGCCTGCGCCGCCAGCTGGTTAGCCTGGCGCGCATTGTCGGCATTCTGGCGCACGGTGCTGGTGAGCTGCTCCATGGTCGCCGCCGTCTCCTCCAGCGCACTCGCCTGCTCCTCGGTGCGCGAGGACAGGTCGGTATTGCCCTGCCGGATTTCCATGCTTGCCGTGGCCACGCTCTCGGAGGAATCGCGGACCCGCGCCAGCACCGAATGGATCTTCGCGACAAAGGTGTTGAAGCCACTGCCGATCACTGCCAGTTCATCCTTGCCGCGAACGTCCAGCCGTGCTCCCAGGTCGGCATCGCCGCTGGCCAGGCCGGTCATCGCATCAGCCAGCTCGCGTACCGGCCGCATCAGGCGGAACAGCACCGTCACCAGGATCAGTCCCGTCGCCACCGCGCACACCAGCGACACCAGCAAGGTATATTTCAGCAGCTGGCGCGCCGGCGCCGTCGCCACCTTGTGCGGGAAACTCATCTTCACCGCCCATGGCGCAATGTCCGGATGCAGCGTCAAGGGCTGCAGCAGGTGCACCATATCGTCCTTGTCGGTGTACTCATAAGGCTGGCCGTTGCGGATCGCTTCCAGGCCCTGTTTCGGGATGTCGGTGGCAGGCTTGCCGATCAGGGCTTCGCTCGGGCTGCTGGCATACAGGCCGCCGTTCGACACCAGCGACAGGCGCCCTCCTTCGATCGATTTCAAGCCCTTGAGGATTTCACCCAAACGCGTCAGCATGAAGTCGGCGCTGGCCGTGCCGCGGAACTGCCCTTCGATCATGATCGGCGCCACCAGTGACGCCATCAGCACGTCCTTGCCATTGACCGGATAGGAATACGGCTCGGTGAAGAATACCTTGCCGGTACGCTTAGGAATGTCATACCAGTCGTTGGCGCCGGGCTTGGGATCAAAGACGATCGGTTCAACATTGGTGCCGCCCCCCTGGGCCTTCGTGTAATAAGGCATGTAGCGCCCGCTGGCATCGAACTCAGGCTTCTTGTTGGCGTATTCGGCATCCTTGTTGTCCAGTGCATTCGGTTCCCACGTGACCGCACCACCTATCAGGTCGTCCGACCCGAGCACCACGGTCTTGGTAATTTCACCGGTCTGTTCGCGCGACAGCGGCACATTGGCGCCGCGCGTCGCACGCTGGGTTGCCCCAAGCTGGATCACGGTGGCCAGATTGCGCCCGATACGCGATTGCAGCGCCGACGCCGCTGCCGCAGCCTGGGTGCGCGCCAGGTTCATCGCATCGCGTTCGGCAGTGCGGCTGCTTTCGAAGCCCGTCACCGCCGCGGTAATGGCCAGGCTGAGAACCACCAGCGCGGTGGCAGTAACGCTGATCTTGGCGTTCAGCGAGAGGTTCGACAACATGCGGCGCTCCTCAGAAAGTCTTGGCAACGGTCAGGACGAAAGTGGCTTTTTCCGTGTTCGAATAGGCCAGCTGGCCATTGGCGCCGGGCACGCCGTTGGTGTACTCGCGATACACATTGGTCGCCCCCCAGCCGCGCGTGACGGCGGCCGCAATCGACCAGCCGCCCTCCAGCGCCTTGGTGACGCCGGCCTTGGCGTCGCGCCAGTCCCAGATATCGTTGCCGGCCCCGCCTACGCGCGCATCGCCGGCATGCAGGTTAAGCGTGTAACCATTGCCCAGGTCCTGGTTCAGGCCGATATCGAGGTAGCGTGTGCCGCGCCCGTGCGTGATGCCGAAGAAATGCGGACTGACCGTATAGTTGTACTTGACGTAGGCCGACTTGTAGGTCAGGCCCAGCGACAACTCGGTGTAGTTGAACGTCGTATCGGTGGCGCTGACCTTGGCGCCGGGATAAAGGTATTCGTAGAGGATCAGGCTGTAGCCGATATCGCCTTTGCTGGCCGAATAGCCCGCATACAAGTCCCATTCGATCTTCGCATCTTCGATGAACTTGTCGCTGACGTTCGAGGCCCAGGTGCCGGCAACCAGGCCGCTGGGGTGGACGTAATCGATGCCAAGTTGCAGGGCCGGCTTGTCCCAGGTTTGCCGGATGCCGCGCGATACGTACTGGCTGGCAAAGGTAACGGTGGTCGTCAGGCTCGGAGCAGGTGCCTCCTGCGCCATGACTGCGTGCGGCAGCAATGCCGCCAACCATAAGCAGCGTTTCATCACACCCTCGCTTTCTTATTATTCGGGGAGATGCAAACAATACTATCAGGCTATGCGCCTCGACTCCAAACGATACTACGCTGCAACAGCCTTGCGTGCGTGTTTAACACGATACATGGCCTGGTCGGCCAGCTCGATCAACTGGTCCATGTCCTGCCCGTCTTCCGGGCAGATGGCATAGCCGATACTGGCGCCCAGGCGCAGCGCACGGCCTTCGAACTCGAACGGTGCGCCGATGGCGCTGGTGATGCTGTTGCACTTGTTGCCAACGCCGTCACGGTCGCGCACACCGCACAGGATGATGCCGAATTCGTCGCCGCCGAGGCGTGCCGCCAGGTCCTCCTGCCGCAGTTCGCGCGAAATGCGCTGGGCCACCTGGCAGATGGCGGCATCGCCGGCACGGTGGCCAAGGTTGTCGTTGATCGCTTTCAGCCCGTCCATGTCGATGTTGACCACGGCCACGCTGTGGGCAGCACGGCTGGCTTGCGCCAGTTGCTGGCGCAGGCGGTCGTAAAACAGCGCACGGTTGGCCAGGCTGGTGAGCGCATCATGGGTGGCGCGGTAATACAGGTCGCTCGATTCGTATTGCACGGCGTGGTAGATGGCGGCGCCAATCAGCTCCGACAGCAGGCCAAGGATTTGCGCCTGGTATGCGTCGAAGGCACTCACGTGCGGCGCGCCGACTTTCAGCACGCCGACGGTTTCGCCTTCATGGCGCAAAGGCACCACCAGCATCGAACGCAGGCCCACCCTGCGGCAAGCCGCACGATCGACGCGCGGATCGGTTTCGGAATCGTCGCACTGCAGGATCTTGTCCTGTGCGACGCACAGGCCGGACAGGCTGCCTTCTCGCTTCAGCCGCAGCCCGAGCGCACCTTCGGCCACGCCGGCAGCAGCGCGGTACACCATCTCGCTGCCTTCGGCCAGTTCCACCACCGCAGCCGTGGCGCCGCACAAGGCGCCGGCGCGCTGGCAGACCAGCTGCATGACGCCGCCAAGGTCCAGGCCCTGGCGGGCAATATCGGTTTGAAGATTGATGATTTCCAGCAATACTGCCGGATTAAGGTTCAGTGCATTCATCGTGCCGCGACCACAAAATCTCACACATTTTCACAGTTTTCAGTGTGATGCATTTGTGACCGCTTAGCAACGTTTTTAGCTTCTTTTATGCTAGCTTTAGTGGCGGCGGCACGGGCCTTGCGGTGCATCGCGCGGCGGCCCAGCCACAATACCAGTCCGGTAATCATGAAAGCCAGCGGCGCCAGTCCGCTGAACGAAACCAGTATCCGGCCCCCAACGCCGAAAGCTTCGCCGGTGTGCAGCGGGAATTGCCAGTCCATGAAGGTATCGCCGGACGCCGCCTTCAAGGGGTCCCGAACGCGCAGCAAAGCGCCACTGAAAGCATCCACGCTGACGCGGGTACTGCCATCGCCCTCACGGATTTCACCCGGCTGGCGCAGGCGGATTTCATAAGGCGCCTTGGCCGAGCCGAGCGACACACGCGACAGGCGGCCTTGGGGCACACGCTGCTGGGCGGCTTCCAGCGCCGCCGCCACAGTGATCGGCTTGCGGCCTTCGGCCGGGCCATTGGCCACCTTGCCCGTGTGTTCCATAGTAGCGACCGCCCCTACCACGGGCCTTACCCAGTCCGGCAAATTCATCGCCATGCCGGTAAAGCCCAGTACCGCCAGCACCGGCGTCATGAAGAAGCCCGCCGAGCGGTGGAAGCTGTAGTTGAACTGGCGCGAAGTAATGGCGCCGCGCACGGCCAGCGCCTTGCGCAGGCCGGCCAGCGTATGTTTCGGCCACCACAGCGCGAAGCCCAGCAGCGAGGTAATCGTCAGCAGGAGGCCGGCGATGCCGATCACGGTCTTGCCGACGTCGCCGGCAAACATATAGCGGTGCAGGTGGAACAGGGTCGACAGCAACAACTCGCGCGACAGGCCGAATTCGCCGTAGTTGCGCTCGCCGAGGATGTCCAGCGTGTAGCGGTCCAGCATGACCTGGCGCGCAATATCGGTATCGAAGCTGCCCTTGTCCTTGTTCGGCTGACGGTACCAGGCCACATAAACGTCATCCGCCTCATACGGCAGCATCAGCTGGCTCGGCTTGCCATAACCCGGCGCGGCGGCCAGGCGCTCGACCGCGGCCTGCACCTGGGCCGGCGATGGCGCGGCGTCCGGTTTGCCCGATGCGTCGCGCGAATGGAGCAGGCGCGGATTCAGCATCCCATCCAGCTCATGCGTCCAGGCGATCACCACGCCCGTCAGGCCGGCAATGACGA
>JBCNOP010000085.1:0-19488 GCA_039593775.1 Pseudoduganella sp. | reverse complement strand
GTCAATTGCACTGCCTGCAGCGGCACCACCGGCCGCGGCGCGCCGTCGCCGGTCACGATCTCGGCGCGGCAGGTCATGCCGGAGCGCAGCGCCAGCTGGTGCGGCGCCAGCTTCACCTTGACCACATAGCTGCGGCCCTGGCTTGCGGCCTGGCCCAGGCCCTGCGGCTTCGGCGCCAGCGAGACCGATTCCACGGTGCCGGCCAGCGGACGGTCGGCAAAGGCGGACGGGAAGATGCGGGTCTTCAGCCCCGCCGCGACGTTGGCGATATCGCCTTCGTCGACATTCACTTCCGCGATCATCGAACTGACGTCGGCAATGGTCATCAGGCTCGAGCCGGCAATGCCGGTGGCGCTGGCCACGGCCGTTTCGCCAGCCTTGATCGACACGCTGGTGGCGGTGCCTGAGATCGGCGCCCTGACCTCGGTCTTGGCCAGCCGCTCCTGCGCCAGCGCCAGCATGGCAGCCGCCTGCTGGCGGCTCTCTCGCGCGCTGCGCAGCGCCACTACCGCCAGGTCTACCGCCAGCTTCGCATCGTCCAGGCGCGAGACATCGATGAATTTCGCCGCCGCGAGCTGGCGTGAGCGCTCCAGCTTGCGCTGCTGGTTTTCGAGGTCGATCTGCGCGCGGTCAACGCTGACGGAAGCGTTGCGCACTGCGGCTTCCTGCTGCGCCACGTCGGCCTTGTAGGTGCTTGGATCGAGGCGCAGTACGACCTGCCCTTTCTCGATCTTGTCGCCCTCCTTCACCAGCACTTCGGAAACTTTGCCGATCACTTCCGGCGAAAGCTGGACCTCCTGGCGGAACACCAGGCTGCCCGATGCCAGCACTGCCGGATAGATCGCCTTGTTTTCAACCTTGGCCAGTTCCGCTTCGATTTTGGCCGGCGAGCTGCCGAATTTGACCGCCACCGGAATGCCGATCATGGCCGCAATCACGGCCAATGCAATCAGTTTGCGTTTCATGGCCGCCTCAGTGTTTGAACAGGATCCAGGCGGCCCAGCAACCGTAAATCAGCACATAAGGCAGCGCGGCAATGATGGCGCAGGTGGTGGTGCTCTTCCCAGTCCAGGTGCGCAGGCCGATCGTGGTCAGCACGATGACCCAGATATCGGTGATCTTCATGGCGCTGGCGATGCTGGCCCACGGTGTATGCGGCGCAGCATGCACCAGCAAGAAGTTCAGCGACAGCATGTCGGCGCTTTCCAGCGCGAGCTGCCCCTTGCTTGTGATGATCTGCAATGCCATCAGCGGGGTGCCGATCAGGCTTGGCAGCGAGGCCCAGGCTACCAGCGCAAAGCCGGACTTGAAGCCAAGTTCCATGCTGGCCAGTTTCCCGGCCAGCCAATAGTAGAAGCCATACAGGCTGAAAATCACCAGCGTGCCGATCACCACGCCGGCAATGCCGAAGCCCATCAGCATGCCGCGCGACATGGCATTGCCGGCAGCCTCGCGCTGCTCGGCCGGCATGTCCGGCGGGAGGGAGGCCGCCTTCATCCACTCCCAATCAACCGTCTGGAAGTACCAGACCACCATGCTGATGCCAGCCAGGTAAAGCAGCAGCAGCGGCAGCCAGGCCCGCGGCCGCTCCTTCAGCGCCGCAAAAGCAGCCGTGGGTTCATAGAAAACCTGCGTCAGTTGAGCGAATGCCATGCACGCACCTTGCCATAAAAGTAATTAAAAATTTATTATAACAACTTGGCAAGATTGTGCTGATAGAACTTTGGCGGGCGCGGCTTGCTGCGCGGCGACGTATTGATATCGCTTTGCTCAAGCGCTCGGCGCGGGATAGCTGACTTCGAGGATTTCCAGTTCTTCGGCGCCATTCGGCGTGTGCAGCAGCACCGTGTCGCCCTCGCGCGCTTTGGTCAGCGTACGGGCTACCGGGCTGATCCAGCTCACCTTGCCCTTCAGCGGGTCGAACTCGTCGATGCCGACGATGGTAATGGTCTGCTCTTCCCCATCGCGCTTGGCGTAGGTGACGGTGGCGCCGAAAAAGACCTGGTCATTGCCGTGGTGGATGCTCGGGTCGACTACTTCGGCCAGGTCCATGCGCTTGGTCAGGAAGCGGATGCGGCGGTCGATCTCGCGCAGGCGGCGCTTGCCGTAGATGTAGTCGCCGTTCTCGGAACGGTCGCCGTTCGAGGCGGCCCAGTGCACCACCTTCACCACTTCCGGGCGCTCGACATCAATCAGCTGCAGCAGCTCGTCCTTGATGCGCTGGTAGCCTGCCGGTGTAATGTAATTTTTGGAACCGGGCGGAATCGGCGGCGCGCCTGGCGGCAGGTCGTCGTCATCGTCCTGTTCGCCCTCTTTGACAAAAGCTTTGTTCATAACCGTTTTCTAATTATTTGGTGCAATAATGGCACTCACATGAAGCGATTGTACACACTCAGGCGGCGCCTGTTCGCCCCTCTCGTCTACTTGGCAGCACTGTTCCTGATCTTCGAGGAATGGCTGTGGGATGCCGGGGCGCGCCTGATGGCGATACTGGCCGCGTTCCCGCCGTTGCGGGCGCTCGAGCGCGTCATCTGCAGCCTCGGGCCTGCCGCGGCCATGGCCGTTTTCCTGCTGCCGGCGCTGATGCTGTTCCCGGTCAAGCTGCTGGCCCTGTTCGCCATGGCACGCGGCCATGCCTTCATGGGCATCAGCGTCTTCGTGCTGGCCAAGGTGGCTGGCGCCGCTGCGGTCGCGCGGCTGTATGCATTGACCCGCCCCGCCCTGCTGCGCCTGCGCTGGTTCGCCTTGCTGCACGGCCGCTTCATGGAATTGAAAGAGCGCTGGATCGCCCGCCTCAAAGCCACGGCCGCGTGGCGCGAATGCCGTGCCCTGGTCGACAGCGTGCGCCAGCGCCTGCGCCGCTGGCGCGCCGGCTGGCGCCGCGGCCGCTTTGCTGCCCGCCCGATGCGCGTGCTGCGCCGCTTCAGCGCCTTCTGGCGCATGCGCCGCCGCTGACCCAACAACCATTTCATGCGCCCATCCTTGCCGACCGCCCTGCACAACATCGCTGCCAACGCTCCCGGACTGGTCTACCAGTTCCGCCGCCACCCCGACGGCAGCGTGTCCTTTCCCTATTTGAGCGATGGCTGCCTGGCCCTGCTGGGCATCAACGCCGCCGAACTGCAGGCTGAGCCTGAACGCTTCCTGTCGCTGGTGCTGCCGGAAGACCGCCCGGCCTACCTCGAATCGATGCAGTCTTCCGCTAATTCGCTGTGGAGCTGGAACTGGGAAGGCCGCATCTGGGTCGAGGCCTGGAAAGACGTCAAGTGGATCAACCTGCGCAGCACCCCGCATGCCCTGCCCGATGGCAGCGTGCAGTGGGAAGGCATCATGTCCAACATCACGGAGAGCAAGCAGGAACAGCTCGAAGTGCGCGCCAGCCGCGCCCGCCTGGCCGAGCTGACTGCTCACATCGAACGGGTCAAGGAACAGGAGCGCGAACGCATCGCGCGCGAAATCCACGACGACCTGGGCGGCAACCTGACCGCCATCAAGATGGCCTTGGCCATGCTGGCGGCGCGCCTGCCGGAAGGCGATGAAACCCTGCAGCAAAAGGCCGCCTACGTCGACTCCCTGGTCGACCGTACCATCGATGCCGTGCACCGCCTGACGCTGGACTTGCGCCCCTCGGTGCTCGACTTCGGCCTGCTGCCCGCGCTGGAATGGCAGGTCAAGGAATTCGAAGCCCAGGCCGGCATTGCCTGCAGCCTGCAGGCCAGCATGAAAGAACTCGAACTCGATCCCGAGCAAGCCACTGCCCTGTTCCGCATCGCGCAGGAAGCGCTGACCAATATCGCCAAGCACGCGCAAGCCAGCGCGGTCACCGTCAAGCTGACGCGCAGCCGCGGCGTGCTGACGCTGAAGATCATCGACAACGGCCGCGGCATCCGCCCGGCCGACCGTGCCAAGCCCGACTCCTTCGGCCTGCGCGGCATGGCCGAGCGCGCGCGGGCGCTGGGCGGCACGCTGAACCTGAACCATGCGGCCGGCGGCGGCACCGAAGTGGCGATCAAAATCCGCCTCCCGGCCCACGCGCCAGACGTTACAATGGGTCATGAGTGAAAAAGCCGTCATCAAAGTATTTATTGCCGACGACCATGCCATCGTACGCGAAGGCTTGAAGCAGATCCTGGCTGAAACCAGGGACATCGTGGTCGCCGGCGAAGCCGAAAATGGCCTCGACGCCATCAGGCTATTCCGCAAGTCCGGCTGCAATGTCCTGCTGCTCGATATCTCCCTGCCCGACCGCAACGGCATCGAAGTGCTGAAACAGGTCAAGAAGGACAAACCGGAACTGGCCGTGCTGATGCTGTCCATGCATCGCGAAGACCAGTACGCCATCCGCTCGCTCAAGGCGGGCGCCGCCGGCTACCTCACCAAACAAAGTGCACCGAAAGAGTTAGTAAATGCAATCCGCCAGTGCGCAGCAGGGTTAAAATATGTAAGCCCGGCATTGGCCCAGGAATTGGCCAACCATGTCGGCGAGGACCACCAGGTTGCGCCGCACGAAACGCTGTCGGACCGCGAGTACCAGACCCTGACCATGATTGCCTCCGGCAAGACCGTCGGCACCATTGCCAAGGAGCTATCGCTCTCGGTCAAAACCGTCAGTGAGTACCGCTCCCGCCTGCTGGCCAAAATGAACCTGAAGAACAGCGCCGAACTCACGCACTACGCCATCAAAAACCAGCTGATCGATTAGAAAATGATGCTAAGAAGTAAGCACATTTTCTCCCGTTTATCGACAAATCGCGCGACTGGACAGTGGCTTAATATGCTGGTAATCGGTAAACCTTAGTAAAGGCTGTACGTCAGATGTCTAGCAAACCCACCAATCCAGCCGCGGCGGATATGAATCCGGCTGATATCGCTCGCGAGGCATTCCGCCGCCTCGCTGTGCGCCGGATTGCCCCTACGCCAGACGCGTATCGCGACATCTACAATGAAATCGCCGGCATCGTGCCGGCACCGCCCGCACCGGTGGTGCAGGAAGGCCCGGCTGAAACCATGCTGGCCCAGTTCGCCGCGCGCCTGACCGACCAGCCGGGCGACCTGGCCGACTTTGGCCGCCGCTTCAACCGCGCCGTCAAGGCGCGCGACTGGGATACGTATGCCCGCACCCTGGCCGCGCTGGCCGAACGCCCGCTGGTCAAGGTCGGCGCCGGCGGCTTGGTGCCCGAAGAGAACAACGAACAGGCGCGCCTGCTGCGTGAACTGCTGAGCCGCACCCTGACCTTCGCGGTCGCCTCCCTGCTGTCCGACAGCCCGGCCCTGGTAGCGGAAGCCGAATCCCTCGGCGCCGCCACCAAGGAGGCGCATACCGAAGCCGCGCTGACCGAAATCGGCAGCCGCCTTAAAGAACTGTGCTACCAGATCGAGATCCGCAGCGGCGACACCGCCGAGCAGCAGGAACTGCTGTTGCGCCTGTTCCGCCTGCTGCTGGAAAACGTCAGCGAACTGCTGGACGACGACTCCTGGCTGCGCGGCCAGATCGACGCCGTGCAGAACCTGATTGCCGGCCCGATCGACCAGCGCGCGCTGGAAGAAGCCACGCGCAGCCTGAAAGACGTCATCTATAAGCAGAGCCAGCTCAAGCACTCGATCACCGACGTCAAGGCCACCGTCAAGAACATGATGATGACCTTCATCGACCGCCTCGGCGCCGTGGCGACCTCGACTGGCGATTTCCATGAAAAGATCGGTGGCTACTCCGACAAGATCCGCGCCGCCCGCGATATTGGAGAGCTGAACCAGATCCTCGACGACGTGCTGAAAGAAACCCGCCAGGTGCAGAGCGAAGCCCTGAAGGCACGCGACAATATGATGGTGGCCCGGCAGGAAGTGCAGGATGCCGAAGCGCGCATCCACGCGCTGGAAGCCAAGCTGCAACACCTGAGCGAACTGGTGCGCGAAGACCAGCTGACCGGCTCGCTGAACCGGCGCGGCCTGGACGACGTGTTCGAGCGCGAAACCGCGCGCGCCGACCGCCGCGGCACCCCGCTCTGTATCGCCGTGCTGGACCTGGACGATTTCAAGAAGCTCAACGACACCATGGGCCATATCGCCGGCGACAACGCGCTCAAGCACCTGGTCAAGGTTGTCAAAGAGACCTTGCGCTCGATGGACGTGATCGCCCGTTTCGGCGGTGAGGAATTCCTGATCCTGCTGCCGGAAACCACCATCGAGGCCGCCGAGGCCACCATGACCCGCCTGCAGCGCGAGCTGACGCGCCACTTCTTCATGCATGAAAACGAAAAGGTGCTGATCACCTTCTCCGCCGGCGTCGCCCTGCGCCGCCCGCACGAAGCCCAGGCCGACCTGGTCAAGCGTGCCGACGAGGCCATGTACAAGGCCAAGAAATCCGGCAAGAACCGCGTCGTGGTGGCGGGCTAGTTAGCCGCCCCACGCCAAAGAGCCCGCACTCGGCGGGCTCTTGTCCATTCAGCGCACGCGGCCTGAAGAACAGCGTCGCACCAACGCCAGCAGCGCCAGGCCCAGCAGCGTGAGCACACCGGCCCCGGGCGCAGGCATGCCAGTCCCTGGGTCCGGCATGGCCGGGTCCGGGATCATCCAGGTAGTGAAGGCCAGGGAGCGGTCGGTTTGCCGCGAGGGGAAATCGGAAAAATTATTCTTTTCGAACAACGGCCCCAGGCCATGCTGCACCATGAATGCGCTGCCGCCGCCGCCCACGTCGAAAATGATCTCGTCGCCAGCATTCACATGCAGGTTGAACCTGGTCAGGTCGACCAGGGTGCCGTCCAGGCGCGGCGTGATCTGAGCAGCCCAGCCATCGGTCTGCCAGCTGTCGCCGCCGCCGAGCTTGATCTTGACGCTGGTCGATTGCCAGGTATAGCCGGGCGCCGCAAAGATCCCGAATCCCGACAAGAGCCCGGCCTGGGTTGCGGAGAAATGCTGCTGGTAATGGTTATGGATCACATCCACCGCAGCCCCGGGCCAACTGACCGGGTTTTCGACGTCGACTACCGGCAGCACGCCGGCGGAGGCCTGGACACAGGCTGCGGCACACAAGGCGGCGGCCCATCGTTGGGTAAGCTTATGCATGGAAATTGGTTAAGAGTCATTGGAATTGCATAATACTCAATTTATTTCCCTTGGCAAATGTTAATTACCTAAACAAAACTCCGTCATTTCCTGATTCGCCGAATATTTTTGCGCGTGAAAAATATTTTTTTTGGGGCTAAAGTTCAGGAAAAGCCCGCCGTCTAAGCGGCACTCTGAAGGCAACTTGAGGGTGAAAACAGGGCGATTTCCCAGCTAAATCGCCCTAAAGGTTCCCGTGCGGCAACCGTTACCCAAAACAACAGCGGCTTGATCGTCACAAGGAACAGCGTGGCGGGCCAAAGTGAATGAGCAAATTGCCCAATCAGCAGTACCGAATGGAGAAATACCATGGCTTCCGTAATCAACACCAACATCTCGTCCCTGAACTCGCAGCGCAACCTGACCGCATCCCAGAACAGCCTGTCGACTTCCCTGCAACGTCTGTCCTCCGGCCTGCGTATTAACAGCGCTAAAGACGACGCGGCTGGCCTGGCGATTTCCGACCGTATGTCTTCCCAGATCCGCGGTATGAACCAAGCTGTGCGCAACGCCAATGACGGCGTTTCGCTGGCTCAGACCGCTGAAGGCGCGCTGGCTTCCTCCGGCGACATCCTGCAGCGTATCCGCGAACTGGCAGTGCAGTCCTCGAACGCCACCAACTCGGCTTCCGACCGTCAAGCCCTGCAGACTGAAGTTGGCCAGCTGGCTTCCGAGCTGAACCGCGTTGCACAAACCACCACCTTCAACGGCCAGAACCTGCTGGACGGCACCATGGGTACCGCCACCTTCCAGGTCGGTGCTGATGCGAACCAGACCATCTCGGCTAGCGGCGCGAACTTCCTGACCAACACCTACGGCGACAACCGTGTGGAAAACAACCAGGTAGCAGCTGGCGCGACCACCAAGCTGGTAGCTGGCCAGGCGATCGATGTGGCAGGTGTGCGCGGCTCGGCCACCTACACCACCGTGGCTGGCGACTCCGCCAAGGCGATCGCTGCCGGCGTGAACAAGCTGACCTCGCAAACCGGCGTGACCGCCACTGCACGTACCGATGTGAACCTGGCGCTGGGCACCGGCCAGTCTTACTCGCTGGACCTGGTGGGCGACAACGTTGGCTCCGCAGTGCGCGTTTCGTTCTCGACTGGCGCAACCGTTTCCTCGGCAACCGACTATGCATCCGGCATCAACGCCATCAATGCCCAGTCCGCCAAGACCGGCATTACCGCCCAGTACGACGAAAAGAACGGCGGCATCAAGCTGACCAGCTCCACCGGTGCTGACATCTCGATCGTGAACCAGGCATCGGCTGCCAACAGCAAGCTGGACGTGTCGACCTACACCACCGCCAATGCCCTGACCACCGCGTTCGACGCCAAAGCTGCCGCTGCCACCGCAGTGGGCAACGGCCGCGTGACCTTCGACTCGGAAAGCTCGTTCTCGGTCAAGGATAACGGCTCCGGCTTCGGCGTGGGTGCAGCAGCTGCTGCCACCACCATCCAGGCTTCGACCCTGAAGGCCGTGTCGACCCTGGACGTGACCACCTTCGACAACGCCCAGCTGGCAATCAAGATTGCCGACGCCGCCCTGGCTTCGGTGAACAACCAGCGCGCTGCTTACGGTGCACTGCAGTCCCGCTTCTCGTCGACCATCTCGAACCTGAGCACCACGACCGAGAACCTGTCTGCATCCCGTAGCCGCATCCAGGACACCGACTTTGCTGCAGAAACCGCAAGCCTGACCCGCGGCCAGATCCTGCAACAAGCTGGTACCGCGATGCTGGCCCAAGCCAACTCGCTGCCGAACGGCGTGCTGAGCCTGCTGCGCGGCTAATCGCCAGTAAGCTAGGTAAAAAAGCGGTTCCCCGCTCCGGTTCGCCGGACCGGGGAATTTTCCGTAGGAGGTCTGTATGACTATCGATTCAATAACTGCTACTGTGCCGCGGGCTGACCGTGGCATTGCGGTCCCGGATTTCGTGGCCCTCCCGGTGGCAGGCCGCAGCCCAGCTGCTGCGGTGGAAACCATCGATGCGGTCAAGGCCAAGGAAGCAACGCCTTCCCGGAAGGATGTGGAAGCAGCAGTTGCCAAGCTGAACAACTCGGTGCAGCAACGGGCGCAAAGCCTGGTGTTCTCCATCGACGACGACAGCCACCGCACTATTGTCAAAGTGATTGACCTGCATACCCAGGAAGTGCTGCGCCAGATTCCGACGCCGGAAGCCCTGGAGATCGCGAAAGCGATCGATGCCTTCAAGGGCGGCTTGCTGGTCGATCAAGAAGCCTGAGCACTAGCAACAACATTCCCGGCCCGGCCTGCCCTTGCGGCAGCCCGGGCTTTTTTACGTTATGCTGTTCCGGCGGCCACCTTGTCTTTTCGGTCACGAATAAACAGGTATTTCCCCCTCTCAAGTCCACTTTGAATCTGCCGTAAACAAGTTAGACTTATCTTGTTTCCTCAGGAGTTAGCCGTGGCCCTTTCCAGTACCCCAGCACTGTCATCACCCGGCATCGGTTCGGGCCTGAATGTCAACGACATCGTCGACAAACTGATGGCGGCCGAAGCTGCGCCCTTGTCGGGTTACGACAAGAAGACCGCGTCTTACCAATCCAAGCTCAGCGCCTTCGGCCAGTTGAGCGGTGCGGTCGGCGTGTTCCAGAGCGCGCTGAGCGGCCTGAATTCGGCTTCCTCCTTCAAAGGCTTGTCGACCACGATCGGCAACAAGGATGTGCTGGGCGCTTCGGCCTCGTCGACAGCTGTGGCCGGCAACTACCGCATCAATGTTTCCCAGATCGCCCAGGCGCAGACGCTGATGACCAGCGGCCTGGCCAGCAAGACGTCCACCATCGGCCTGGGCGGCTCGACCACGCTGTTCTTCCAGTTCGGCAGCACCAGCGGCAGTTTCGGGCTGCAAGGCACCGGCTTGAGCTCATCCATGCTGACCAGTGGGCTGAGCAATGGTTCGCTCTCCATCAATGGCACCGCGATTGCCACCTCGGCCAGCACCAATAGCGCCAGCGCGCTGGCCAGCGCCATCAATGAGAAAAGCACCACCACCGGCGTGACTGCTTCCGTCTCGAATATCTTCTCGACCTTTGGCGATGTCGCCACCGCAGCTGGCGGCTCGTACAGCCTGAAAGTCGGCAACACCGTGATTGCCAGCCAGGGCGCAGGCGTGGCCGCCGGCGCCGGCGTTACCGCGGCCTCGCTCGACGCTGACCTGGCCAATGCCGGCGGCGCCACCGCTACGGCCTTGGCCGCTGCCGGCATCACCTTTACCGGCAGCGCGGCGGCTGGCACCCTGGAGTTCCGCAGCGCCAGCGGCGCCAGCGTGGCCATTACCGAAACAGCGACCGGCGTCACCGGTGGCGCCAAGACCGCTGCCGGCGCCGCCAATGCTGGCGCCAGCTACACCTCGGCCAGCAGCGTGACCCTGGCTTCGGCCAACGGCAGTCCGATCACCATCGCCGGCAGCAACCCGGCCGCCGCCGGCCTGACGGCAGGCACCGGCGGTGCCATGCTGGGCGGCGGTTTTACCCAGGACGCCAGCCAGCCCTCCGGTTCGGTCGTCATCGACAGCAGCAACAACACGCTGCAAGGCGTGGCTGACGCGATCAACAAGGCCAGCCTGGGCGTGACCGCCACTATTGTGTCCGACGGCAGTGCCAACCCGTATCACCTGGTGTTGACCTCCAACAAGACCGGCGAAAACGCCTCTATGAAAATCAGCCTGAGCGGCGACGGCAGCAACCCGCCCGACGCGGCACTGCAATCCTTGCTCGGCTATGACCCGGGCAGCAGCCAGAGCATGCAGCAGACCACCGCGGCGCAGGACACCAAGCTCACCGTCAACGGCATTGCCGTCAGCAGCCATTCGACCACGGTCAGCGAAGCGATCCAGGGCGTCAGCATGACGGTCAACCAGGTCGGCAGCAGCACCCTGAACGTGTCGCGCGATACCGCCGGGCTGAAGTCCAATTTGCAATCCTTCGTGAAGGCCTACAACGACCTCAGCGGCGCATTGAAGAAGCTGACTGCCTATGATCCGGAAACCAAAAAAGCCGGCGCCCTGCAAGGCGACCCTACAGCCCAGTCGATGCAGGCACAATTGCGCCGCATGCTGGGCGGCCAGATCACCGGTCTGACCGGCGGCCTGACCAACCTGGGCCAGGTCGGCATTTCCTTCGGCAAGGATGGCACGCTGAACCTCGACGACGCCAAACTGAGCAAAGCGATCGAGAGCAATTTCGGTGATATCGCCGGCCTGTTTACCGCGATCGGCAAGGCCACCGACCCCAACGTCAATTTTGTCAGCTCGACCGCAAAAACCAAGCCCGGCACCTTCGACCTGAACATCACCGCCCTGGCCAGCCAGGGTTCGTTGACCAGTGCCTCGGCCGTAGGCGGGACGACCACCATTAGCTCCAATACCGTGTGGGCGGTGTCGCTGAACGACAGTACGCCAAGCAATTCCAAGAACATCGCCAACGTAACCATCCCGGCCGGCACCTATTCCGCCGCCGACCTGGCGAAGATCGTGCAATCGTCGATCAACGGCACTTCCGCCTTTTCATCGAATGGCGCCAGCGTCGCCGCTTCGATCGACAGCAACGGCAAGCTGGTGCTGTCGTCCAGCAAATACGGCTCGGCCTCCAACATCGGGCTGAGCGATGTCAGCGGCAGCACCGTCGCCAGCGTGTTCGGCGGCGCCACCCCCGTGGCCGGCACTGACGTGGCCGGCACCCTGGGCGGCAAGGCCGTGGTCGGCAGCGGCCAGACCCTGACCGGCGCCGACGGCAGCGATGCCGAAGGCCTGAAGATCGAAATCACCGGCGGCGCCCTGGGCGACCGCGGCACCGTTGGCTTCTCGCAAGGCTATGCTTACCAGCTCAACAACCTGGCCACCTCCTTCCTGGGCACCGGCGGCTTGCTCAGCAGCGTGACCGACGGCCTGAACAAGAGCATCAAGGATGTCACCAAGCAGCGCGATGCGTTCTCGGCCAAACTGGAGGACATCGAGAAGCGCTACCGCACCCAGTTCACCCGGCTCGATGCGACCCTGTCGAAGATGCAGAGCACGCAAGCGTATTTGACCCAGCAACTGGCCGCCCTGGCCGCCAATAGCTGATCGCAGGAATAAGGAGACACTATGTTTGGAACTACTTCACGCGGCGTCAACGCCTACGCGAAAGTCGGCCTGGAAACCGGCGTCAGCTCCGCCTCGCCGCACAAGCTGATCGTCATGCTGTATGACGGCGCGCTGGCTGCGACCATGACCGCGATTACCCAAATGAATGCCGGCAATGTGCAAGAGAAAGGCAAGGCCATCTCCAAAGCCATCCGCATCATCGACGAAGGCCTGCGCGCCAGCCTGGACAAAGAAGTTGGCGGCGAAATCGCGCGCAACCTGGATGCGCTGTACGACTACATGAGCCGCCGCCTGCTGGAAGCGAACCTCAAGAACCAGCCGGAAATCCTGGAAGAAGTGCGCGGCCTGCTGGCCGACCTGCGCGACACCTGGAACCAGATTGGCGGCGCTCCCGCCGAGACTAACAAACCCCAGCCTGCTGCCTTCGCCAGCATGTAACAGAGGACGACAATGACGAACGTGGAAGTTTTGACCGCCTACACTGCCATGGCAGCACTGACCCACAAAATGGTGGCGGCAGCATCGATGTCCGACTGGGACGGTCTGGAAGTGCTGGAAAGCCAGGTAGCGGCGCAGGTCGCCCTGCTGCGCGGCAATGAAGAAACTGTAGTGCTGGACGCCAGCGAGCGCCAGCAAAAGCTGGGCCTGATCAAGCAGATGCTGGACGACGACCGCCAGATCCGCGACCTGACCATGCCCTGGATGGCGCAGCTTTCCAAACTGATCAACAACACCGGCACTGAACGGCGCCTGGCCGCCGCCTACGGCGCCGTCTGAGCGGGGCGGCTGCCATGCTGCCCCCGCGCCTGGATGTCCGGGGCGTCAGTGCCACCAGCGCGGCGTCGGCCGCGCCAGCCGTTGCCGCACCGCGCCAGGAAGCCTTCCAGCGCGCCCTCTCGCAAATGGTCGGGCAAACCCTGCCCGCCCAAGTCCTCAGCAAATTTTCCGATGGCAGTTTCCTGGTGCGCGTGGCCGATACCAATGCGCGCATGCTGCTGCCCAACGGCATCAACACCGGCGATGAACTGCCGCTGACCGTCGTCAGCGGCCAGCCGCGCGCCACACTGCAAGTGGGCGCCGGCAATCCGCAGGCCGGCCAGATGGCCACCTTCGTGTCGGGCGACCAGATGCCCGACATGCCCGAGGCCAGCCGCCTCCCCTCGCAGGAAGCGGCCATCCTCAACCTCAGCGGCAAGCAGCCATCGGCAGCCGGCGGTGCGGCGGCAGAAGCCGCCGGCCAGCCAGGCCAGGCCGGCGCCGCGCAAGCCCAGGGCCGCGCGCTGAGCCCCGGCGCCGCCCTGCTCAGCAAAGCGCCGCTGGTGCCGGCCGACCAACTGCCCTCGCTGGGCAAGGACACCCCGCAAGCCGCACTCAGCCCCGCCGCGCGCGCCATCGCCAGCGCCCTGGCCTCGGCCTACACCACGCCCGGCGTGCCAGTCACCATCAATGGCAAGACCCCGCTCAGCGCAGGCGGCCCGCCCGACACAGGCAAACTCAGCCAAGGCTTGCAGCGCGCCCTCGGCGACAGCGGCCTGTTCTACGAATCCCACGTCGCCGAATGGGCCGAAGGCAAGCGCTCGCTGCAAGACTTGCAGCGCGAGCCGCAAATGCAGCGCCAGGCTGCAGCGCAAGGCGCAGGACAAAGCCAGGCCGATGCAATCTCCAAGGCGCTTGGCGGTCCCGACCTGTCCGCCGCACAGATGATCAACCAGCAGCTGCACACGCATGAACAGGGCAAGGTCATGTGGCAAGGCGAAGCCTGGCCCGGGCAGCAGATGCAATGGCTGGTGGAACGCGAGCAGCAAGGCGAGCCTGGTGGCAAAGGCGGCCGCGGTGAAGGACGCGATGGCGAAGCCGATGCGATTTGGCGCAGCGGCGTGCGCTTCCGCTTCCCGATGCTGGGCAAGGTCGCCGCCAACGTCACCCTGGTCGGCGACCAGGTGCACATCTCGGTCCAGTCAGGCTCCGAAGACACGGCAGCCACGCTGCGCGCCTGGGCCGGCGCCCTGCAGCAGGCGCTGGATTCAGCCGGCGCGCCGCTGTCCTCGCTTGCCATCAATGCGGAGGCCAAAGATGGCGGCGAATGACCATGGCGAGCAGCCGCGCAAGCCGCTGCAAAGCGCCGTCGCGCTTGCCTACAAGAGCGGCGAAGCGGCACCAAAAGTCGTCGCCAAAGGACGCGGCCTGGTAGCGGAGCAAATCATCGCCGTCGCCGCCGAGCACGGCGTGCACATCCACGAATCGAAAGAACTGGTCTCGCTGCTGATGGAAGTGGACCTGGACCATCAGATCCCGCCCCTGCTCTACCGTGTAATTGCGGAACTGTTAGCGTGGCTTTATCATATTGAAGCAGCGCAAAAGACTGGCCAGCCCCCGCCCCCGGCGCCCGATCTCAGCGTACCTAATGACTCCCCAAAAAACGGACTTTGATGCACAGCTATATTTCGGAATCGGACATGGAAAACTGGCATGATTTCGAGGTTGCGTCGCGCCGCGAGATCACTGCGCTGCTGCGCAGCATCGGCGAGAAAAACCAGTTGATCCGCATGCTCGTCAAAGGCGAGTCCGATGTGTGCGTCACGTCCATCTTGGAAGTCGATGCCGATGGCGGCAACGTGATCCTCGACTGCTCCATCAGCCCCGACCAGAACCGCCGCATCCTAAGCGCCAAGCGGCTTTCCTTCGAGACCACGCTGGACAAGATCCGCATCATGTTCAGCGGCGAGCACATTGAATCGACCACGTTCGAAGGCAGCCCGGCCTTCAAGATGCCGCTGCCGGAAACCCTGGTACGCCTGCAGCGCCGCGAGTTCTACCGCATTGCCACGCCGGTCACCAATCCTGTGCGCGTGCTGATCCCGCAGCCAGCCGAACTGGGTGGCGGCAGCAAGCCGTTTCCACTGTCCGACATCAGCTGCGGCGGCATTGCAATCCTCGACAACAGCCTGGAATTGGGTGACACGATCGGCAAGGTCTACAGCGACTGCCGCATTGAACTACCTGAAGTGGCCACGATCACCACCGGCCTGCAGATCCGCAATTCGCTGGACCTGACGCTTTTAAACAACAAAACCAACCGCCGCCTCGGCTGCCAGTTTGTCGACATGCCACGCTCCTCGCTGACCGCCGTGCAGCGCTACATCACCAAGCTCGAGCGCGAACGCAACGCCCGCATCGCCGGCCTCGAATAAAATCAACAACTTAAAAAATAGGGACGTACCCCATTTGTTGATAAATGGGGTACGTCCCTATTTTGTAAGTCCTTGATTTACACCTGCATGTTCATGATGTCGTGGTAGGCCTGCACCAGCTTGTTGCGCACCTGGACGGTGGCCTGGAAGTTGATGCTGGCTTTTTGCATCGAAATCATCACGTCCGACAGGTTGACGGAATCGTCTCCCATCTGGAAGCGCTTGGTCAGGCCTTCGGCCTTGTCCTGGCTGGCCTGGACCGCGTCCAGCGCCCCTTTCAGGGCGTTGGTGAAGTCGGGCTTTTCCGCCACCTTCTCGGTCTGCACCGCCGGCGGCGTTGCTGCAGGCCGGGTCGCTGCCGCATGAAGCTGGGCGATCATGGCCTGGATTTGGCTAGAATCAATTCCGCCTGTTCTCATTAGTTGACTCCAAGATACAATATTCCTGTTTTCAGGCTTCCAGAATACCCGTGTGAAAGCAAGGGGATAGCCTTGAGCAGGAAGGCAAACGGCCGCCTATTCAGGCATTTAAAGGGCGCAACATCGCCTGATAATGTGCAACAGGCCCATTAACCCACAGTGATTACCCATGGCTGCAGCCGCCGAACAAATCGATATCGACGATCCAGAAGCCCAACAGGCGCCCAAGGGCCGCTTCGCCTTCTTCCAGACCCCGATGGGCAAGATGGTGATCCGCGGGGCTGCCGTGGCGGGCATCCTGGCGCTCATCCTGATCCTGTGGCTGTGGAATAAGGAAGCGGACTACAAGGTCCTGTTCGCCAATTACACCGACAAGGATGGCGGCGCCATCACGGCGGCGCTGGACCAGATGCAGGTCAAGTACAAGCTGGCCGAGGGCGGCCAGGCCATCCTGGTGCCGGCCGAGCAAGTCCACAATGTGCGCCTGCGCCTGGCCCAGCAGGGCTTGCCCAAAGGCGGCAATGTCGGCTTTGAAGTCATGGAAAACCAGAAGCTGGGCGTGTCCCAGTTCCTGGAACAGGTCAATTACCAGCGCGCGCTGGAAGGCGAACTGGCGCGTTCCATCCAGTCCATCGGCGCCGTGGAGTCGGCGCGCGTGCACCTGGCCTTGCCGAAGCCTTCCGTGTTCGTGCGCGACCAGCAGAAGCCGACCGCTTCCGTCATCCTGCAACTGCATGCCAACCGCATGATCGATCCGGCACAGGTCAGCGCCATCGTGCACTTGGTCGCCTCTTCCGTGCCGGAGCTGTCGCCTGCCAACGTGACCGTGGTGGATCAGGCCGGCAACCTGGTGTCGGACCTGAACAAGAACGGCAACGCGGCCAACAACGCGAAGAATCTCGACGCTTCCCAGCTCAAGTACGTGCAGGAGTTGCAGAACCAGGTCATCAAGCAAGTCGAATCGATCGTCAAGCCGATCGTGGGCGAAGGCAATGTGCGCGCTGAAGCGGTGGCCGACGTCGACTTTTCTGCGATCGAACAGGCTGCCGAGAGCTACAAGCCGAACTCGCCGCCCGCCGCGTCCGCCATCCGCAGCCAGCAGAGCAGCGAGACCAGCGGCAACGCCAACGCCAATCCCGGCGGCATTCCGGGCGCGCTGTCGAACCAGCCGCCGGGCGTCGCCACGGCCCCGCTGACCACCACGCCGCCAGGCGCTGCCGGTGCGCCGGGCCAGCCGGGCACGGGCGCCGCAACGACCGCGACCGGCCCATCGCATAAGGAATCGACAACCAATTACGAAGTCGACAAGACCGTGCGCTATGAACAGAAGGCAATGGCCGGACTGAAGCGCATGACCGTCGGCGTCGTAGTAAACTATCGACGGACCATCGATAAAAACGGCAAGGTCGTCGTCAAGCCGCTGAGTGCTGACGAGATGGCCAAGATCAACAGCCTGGTCAAGGAAGCCATGGGCTACAACCAGGACCGCGGCGATTCCGTCAGCGTGGCCAATGCGCCATTCGACGGCGTCGACAAGGAACCGGAAGCGCCGCTCGAATGGTGGCGCGATCCGGCCAACCTGCCGCTGGCCAAGGAACTGGCGAAGTTCCTGATCACGGCCCTGATCCTGCTCTATATCCTGCTGCGTATCGTGCGTCCAATGATGCGTCCGGTATTCAAGAAGATCGACGAGATCAACGAGCCGGAGCCGGAACCAGAACCGGAGCCAATCGTCGAGCCATTGGGACCGACACCGGAAGAATTGCTGGCGGAGGAAATCGCCAAGATGGAAGAAAACACTGCCCGCACCTATCGCGACAATCTGGCGCTGGCGAAGAAACTGGCGCAGGAAGACCCGCGCATCGTCGCCAACGTCATCAAGGAATGGATAGGCAACAATGACTAGTGAAAACACCGGGCTGCAGAAAGCCGCCATCCTGATGCTGGCCATGGGCGAGGCCGAAGCGGCCGAGGTGATGAAGTTCCTCGGCCCGCGCGAAGTGCTGAAACTGGGCGCTTCGATGGCGACCATGAAGAACATCCCGCACGAAATGGTGGTCGATGTGCTGGACGATTTCCGCGACCAGTACGCGGCTGCCTCCACCGTCGGCCTCGATTCGGACGAGTACATCCGCCAGGTGCTGACCAAGGCACTGGGCGACGACAAGGCGTCCGTGCTGCTGTCGCGCATTTTGGGTGGCAAGGATGCGTCCGGCATTGAATCGCTGAAGTGGATGGATTCGCAGTCGGTGGCCGAATTGATCCGCAACGAACACCCGCAGATCATCGCCACCATCCTGGTACACCTCGAGCGCGACCAGGCTTGCGAGATCCTGGGCCACTTCACCGACCGCCTGCGCAACGATGCGGTGCTGCGTATCGCCACGCTCGATGGCGTGCAGCCGGCCGCCTTGCGCGAGCTGAACGACGTGCTGACCAAGCTCTTGTCCGGTAATGAAAACATCAAGAAATCGACCCTGGGCGGCGTGCGCGCTGCGGCCGAGATCTTGAACTTCATGTCCGGCGAGCAGGAACAGAACGTGATGGACAACATCAAGAACTACGACAACGACATGGCGCAGAAGATCATGGACGAGATGTTCGTGTTCGACAACCTGATCGATGTCGACGACCGCGGCATCCAGCTGCTGCTGCGCGAAGTGCAGTCCGAAATGCTGATCATCGCGCTGAAAGGCGCGTCGCAGGACTTGCGCGACAAGATCTTCAAGAACATGTCGGCACGTGCGTCGGAAATGATGCGCGAAGACCTGGAAAACAAAGGTCCGGTTCGGCTGTCCGAAGTGGAGACGCAGCAGAAGCAGATCTTGCAGATTGTGCGTCGACTGGCGGATGAAGGGCAGATCGTGCTGGGTGGTAAGGGTGAGGATTCGTTCGTTTAAAAAGCCAAACCGGGCCAGCGGCCGTCGCGTATCGGTGTCTGACCCTGCGGGTCAGACACCGGGTTACCGGTTTTAGAAGCAAGCAAAGCAATGACAAGCATCCCAAAAGAAAAACAAACTGCCTACCAGCGCTGGGAGCTGCAATCCTTCGGCGACTCACGCCCAAGCGTAGTAGCCCAGCGCGAACGCGAAGAAGAGGAAGCACGTGCCGTGGCTGCGGAAGAAGCGGCAGCACTGGCCGAAGTCGAGCAAGCCGAATACGAAACCGAACACGCCCCTGCCCCCGACTACCCAACCGAAGAAGAACTGGCCGCCATCCGCGAGGAAGCGCGCCAGCAAGGCTATGACGCCGGCTTCAAGGCCGGCCACGACGATGGCGTGGCGCAAGCGCTGGACGAGCAGCGCGCCGCCACCGAACAGGCACTCGCGCCCGTGCGCGAAATCGCCGACAACTTCAGCACTGCGCTGCGCGAAGCCGACCAGGCCATCAGCAACGAAGTGCTGGAACTGGCCCTGCACCTGGCCAAGGGCATGATCAAGACCGCCCTGCGCGTGAAGCCGGAACTGATCCTGCCGATCGTGCGCGAGGCGATCGAATACCTGCCAGTGCTGCAGCAGCCCGCACTGCTGATCCTGAACCCGGAAGACGCTGCCGTGGTGCGCGAGGGCATTGCGGAAGAACTCGATAAAGGCGGCTGGCGCGTCATCGACGACCCCACCATCGAGCGCGGCGGCTGCAAGGTCGATACCGCTTCCAACCAGATCGACGCCAC
>JBCNOP010000084.1:0-19507 GCA_039593775.1 Pseudoduganella sp. | reverse complement strand
GTGGCAAAGCCCGGCTGCGTGGGCGTCGCGGAGTGGCAGGCCAGGCAACGCTGGTCGATGATGGCCTTCACTTTCGCAAATTGCGCAGCGGGATCGGCGGCCGGTTTCACGGCAGCGGGCTTGGATGGCGCAATCGCCACCGCGACCGCCAGCAGCAGCGCCACGCCAAGCGCCGGATAGCGCCATTCAATACGGCCCTTGTGGCGCAGGTTGAAGAAGTGGCGGATGAAGACGCCGGCCGCCATGATGAAGCCGAGCACCAGCCAGGCATTCTTGTTCTGGTAAGTCATCGCATAGTGGTTGCTGATCATGATGAACAGCACCGGCAGCGTGAAATAGTTGTTATGCACGCTGCGCTGCTTTGCCTTGATGCCGTGGATCGGGTCCGGCAGGCTGCCAGCCTGCATCGCCTGCACCATCTTGCGCTGGCCCGGGATGATCAGCATCGCCACGTTGGCCACCATGATGGTGCCGATCATGGCGCCGATATGGATGAAGGCCGCGCGTCCGCTAAGCAGGTGGGTCAGCGCATAAGCTGAGGCAACCAGCAGCAGGAAAACGACCAGGCCAAGCCACTTCTCGCTCTTGCCCAGCGGGGAGCGGCACAGCGCGTCGTACACCACCCAGCCCGCAACCAGGAAGCCAATGCCAATGCCGACGGCCTGCAGGCTGGATAGATCGGCCACCTGCTTGTCCACCATCATGGCCTGGGCATTGAAGTAGTAGGCGATGGTCAGCAGCGCAATGCCGGACAGCCAGGTGGAATAGGCCTCCCACTTGAACCAATGCAGCTCTTTCGGCAATTCGGCCGGCGCCACCAGGTATTTTTGCGGGTTATAGAAGCCGCCGCCGTGAACCGCCCACAATTCGCCAGACACGCCCTTCTTCGCCAGGTCCGAACCAGGAGCCGGCGGGCGTATCGAGTTATCCAGCCAGACGAAATAGAACGAAGCGCCGATCCACGCGATGCCGGTGATGATGTGCAGCCAGCGTACCAGCAGGTTCGCCCATTCCAGGCCATAGGGCAGCAGGTATTCCATGTAAATCCTTGAGTTGAAGAAGTGGCAATCTATCGAAGATACGCGTTTTCGAGCCCCCGCAACATGAAATATGTCGTATATTCAAGATATTCGAATTCATATACGTACGCAAGATGTCCGGCCTGCCGCAACACCTCGATATTCATCTCATTCGCATTCTCTACCTGCTGCTGGTCGAGAAAAACGTGTCGCGCGTGGCGCTCAAGCTGAACCAGCCGCAGCCCTCCATTTCGGCCTCGCTGCGCAAACTGCGCGAACTGACAGGCGATCCGCTGCTGGTGCGCGGTGCGCGCGGCATGGTGCCGACCCAGCACGGCGAAAGCCTGCTCAAGCCGGCCAAGCGCATCCTGGACGAGACGGAATCGCTGTTCGTGAAAAAGACGCCCTTCGTGGCGCAGGAAGAAGCCCGCACCTTCAACATCGCCGCGCCCGATTACCTGGACAGCCAGTTCCTGCCCAATGTGGTGGCCATGCTACGCCGCGGTTCCCCCAAGAGCCGGGTGGTGATCCATTCGATCGGCCCGGGCACCGACTACCTGCGCCTGCTGTCGGACGGCGACATGGACCTGGTCATCGCCAACTGGGACGAACCGCCGCAGCACCTGCACATTTCCAAGCTGTTCGAAGACCCGATCATCTGCGCCATGCATGCCGGCAGCCCTTACGCCAAGCGCACCGCCAGCGATGCAATGACACTGGACGACTACCTCACCCTGCCCCACGTCGCACCATCGCAAATGGTGCCCGGCTACGGCGGCGTGATCGATTCCTTCCTGGAGCGCCAGGGCATGCGGCGCAATGTGGCGGTGGAATCGGCCTATTTCAGCCTGATCCCCTACATGCTGGCGCAGACCGACCTGGTGCTGACCACCGGCCGCCAGTTCCTGCGCTTTTACGAGAATTCGCTGCCGCTCAAGGTCTTCACACCGCCGGTCAAGTTCCCGCCAATGCGCTTTTACCAGCTCTGGCACGAGCGCGTGCACCAGGCCCCCGAGCACAAATGGCTGCGCGACCAGGTGACTGCCGCCGCCAAGGCCCTGACTTAACAGGGCTATTTATTCCGCTCGCGTTCGCGGCGGCGCTCATATTCTTTTTTCTTTTCTTCGACACCGGGCCCAGTCTTCATATCGCGGCTGCGTCCCGGCCAGCAGTCACCGACGCCGGAGCAGCATTCCGCGACATCAAGCACGTCGCCGCAAGTAGAATCGCAGCCGTGGCAGTCGGCAGACGGCAAGTCGCAGCTGCCGGCCTGTAGATGCATGCGCGGATTGTGCAGCCGGAATTGAGTACCGCACGCTTGCAGACGGCGGTGCAGCAATGCCAGGCCCTTGAAGGTCCCGTGGCGCGCGATCACCCGATACCCATAAGCGGAGCATCCCTGGCCGCCTCTGTAAACCCGATGAGCGCAGGAATATCCTTTGTAAGGCGAGATAAAGCGCTGGTAAATCCTGATTGCCCACAGCAGCAATCCCTTCATCCGCACTCCGGTATATTGAGGAGGCTATATCATATCGTATAGAGGCCACATTTCTGCCTGCTTATAGGCGGGGCTGCCTCGGCGGGATATGATCGAAGATCCAATATGGGACACCTGCGATGACCACGACTCTATCCGAACTGAACTCCTGCGACCTGGCCGCCTTTGTTGATCGCCTGCGCGGCATTTATGAGCACTCGCCATGGATTCCCGAACGAGCGGCGGCGCAGCGGCCATTTGCCACACTGGCTTCACTGAAGCAGGCCTTGCAGGGAGTGGTGAGCGGCGCCACCGAGGCCGAGCAGCTTGGCCTGATCCGCGCCCACCCTGAACTGGCCGGTAAGGCCGCCATCGCCGGCGAACTGACCGCGGAATCGACCAGCGAACAGGCCAGGTCCGGCCTGAACCTGTGTAGTGCGGAGGAATTCGCCACACTGCACAAGCTGAATGCGGACTACAACGCCAAGTTCGGCTTCACATTCATCCTCGCGGTCAAAGGCCCCACCGGGCAAGGCTTGACGCGTGAAACCGTCATCGCCACCTTCGCGCGCCGCCTGAAAAACCAGCGCGCCGACGAAATGGCGGAATGCCTGCGCCAGATCCACCGCATCGCGGAAATCCGCCTGAACGACCTGCTAGGCGTGAAACTGGAATTCGGTCCGCAAATCATGCAGTGGTCGGAAGACCTGGCCCAATGGAGCGACGACGAAGACGCCCTCACCTGCGCCTACATGACCAAAGCCCACCGCGCCACCGCGGCACAGTTGGCGGCATGGATGCGCGAAGCCGGCATGCAGGTAGAGATCGATGCCGTCGGCAATGTGGTCGGCCGTTACCTGTCGGACGCGCCAGGCGCAAAGACCATCCTCACCGGTTCGCATTACGACACCGTGCGCAACGGCGGCAAATATGATGGCCGCCTTGGCATCCTGCTGCCGATCGCCATCGTGCGCCACCTGCATGCAAGAGGTGAAAAGCTGCCGTTCAACTTCGAAGTGATCGGCTTTGCGGAGGAAGAAGGCGTGCGTTTCCGCAGCACCTTCCTGGGCAGTAATGCCGTAACCGGAAAGTTCGACATGTCGCTGCTGGACGCCGTCGACGCAGATGGCATCACGATGCGCGACGCGCTGGCCGCCGCCGGCCACGACACCGCAGCCATTCCGTCAATAGCGCGCCGCCGCGAAGATATCGCCGCCTATGTCGAAGTCCATATCGAACAAGGCCCAGTACTGCTGGAGCGCGGCCTGCCGGTGGGAGTCGTTACCGCCATCGCAGGCAGCTCCCGTTTCCTGGTCGACCTGCAAGGCGTCGCCAGCCACGCCGGCACCACGCCAATGCACATGCGGAAGGACGCCGCCGCAGCGGCGGCTGAAATCGTGCTGCTCGTCGAGCAGCGCTGCTCGCAAGGGGAATCACTGGTTGGTACCGTCGGCCAGTTGCAGGTGCCAGGAGGCTCCGTCAACGTCATTCCCGGCGCCTGCAAGCTATCGCTCGACATCCGCGCTGCCAATGATGCGGTGCGCGAATCAGCGGTGCGCGATGTACTGGACGGGCTGGCAGCGATCTGCGCACGCCGCAACATCGAATTCAAGGTAGAGAAGATCGTTGAAGCCAACGCCGCACCGTGCGCACCATGGCTGATGCAGCAGCTGGGCGATGCAGTCGAGCGCAGCGGCCTGCCGCGCTTCGACCTGCTATCCGGTGCCGGCCACGATGCCATGGCAATTGCAGCACTCACCGACGTATGCATGCTGTTCACTCGCTGCGGCAACGGCGGCATCAGCCACAACCCGCTGGAGACCATGACCGCCGACGACGCGGAAATCGCCGCGCAGGTACTGCTCGACTTCCTGCGCAGCTTCAAGGCGCAATAGACTCACTACTGTCTCAGCGCCGCCAGGATTTCGTCATTGTGCTGCCCGACGGCAGGAATCGGATTTGGCGCCGCCGGTGACGGGGTAGCGGAGAAGCGCGGCGCGGCGTTCGCCTGCAATACGCCTTCGCTGGAATAAACGCCACGCGCCTGCATGTGCGGATGCTGTGCCGCTTCCGATGGCGCAAGCACCGGGGCGAAACAGGCATCCGTCCCTTCCAGCAGCGCGCACCAATCGTCGCGCGTACGCATCGCAAACAATTCGGCAAACGCTGCCCGCTGCAACGGCCACTGGCCCGCCGCATGCTGCGCGGCGTAACGGCGGTCAGCAGCCAGGCCGAGTTTTTCCAGCAGCAGCTTGTAGAACTTGCCCTCCAGCGCGCCAACGGTGATGTCGCGCCCATCTTTGCAGCGATAGGTATTGAACCAGTGCGGCCCATCCAGCACGGACATGCCGCGCTGCTCGCGCATCAAGCCAACCGCAGACAGGTCGAGCAGGAGATTCATCATATGCGCCGAGCCGTCGACAATGGCAGCGTCGATCACCTGCCCCTTGCCACCGCCGCGTGCGTGCAGGATGGCGGAAACGAGGCCCAAGGCCAGATACAGCGCCCCACCGCCAAGATCGCCCACCAGCGTTGGCGGCGTTACCGGCGGCACATCACCCGCACCGGCATAATGCAGCGCGCCGGAAAGTGCGATGTAGTTGTTGTCATGCCCTGCCGCCTGTGCCAGCGGGCCCTCCTGGCCCCAACCCGTCATGCGGCCGTAAGAAAGGCGCGGGTTGCGCGCCAGGCAAACTTCCGGACCAAGGCCGAGACGCTCCATCGCGCCGGGACGCATGCCCTCGATCAGGCCATCGGCATCCTCGATCAGTTGCAGCACGGTGTCGATGGCGCCGGGCTCCTTGAGGTCCAGCGCCAACGAGCGCTTGCCCCGCCGCAGGATGCCGGCAGTCGGGATTTCTGCCGGGCCGGGACGCTCAACCACGATCACGTCCGCGCCCAGGTCCGCCAGCAGCATGCCGCAAAACGGTCCCGGGCCTATGCCCGCAATCTCGATAATCCTGACTCCGGACAGCACTCCCATCTCAACGCTCCGTATAGTAAGTGGCCCCGGTAGCAGCCATCGCCTTCAACTGCGCAGGCGGCGCAAAACGGTCGCCGTAGGCGGCCGCCAGGCGTTCGCACTGTGCCACGAAGGCGGCCGAACCGGCATTGTCGATCATGCTCAATGGCCCGCCGCGGAATGGCGGGAAGCCCCAAGCGAGGATAGCACCGACGTCCGCGTCGCGCGCTGACGGCAGCACGCCTTCGTCCATGCAGCGTGCCGTTTCCACTGCCTGCACGACGGTAAGGCGCTCGACTACAGCGCCCAGCTCGGGCTGCATTGCGGCGCGCGGGAAGAGCTCCGCCAGCCCGCTCCAGAGCGACTTCTTGCCGCCTTCCGGATAATCGTAGAAGCCCTTGCCGGCCTTCTTGCCGATGCGGCCCAGTTCCACCATGCGCGCTGCAACTTCGTGGCCAGGACGAGCCTCGTAGGCGTCACCCAGGTCCAGGCGCGTCTGGCGATCAATTTTCCAGATCAACTCGGACGACACTTCATCCGTCAGCGCAAGCGGTCCGACCGGCATCCCCGCTTGCAGGCCAGCGTTCTCGATCAGCGCCGGCGCCACGCCCTCCGCCAGCAGCGCCAGGCCTTCCAGCACGTAGGTCGAAAACACGCGGCTGGTGTAGAAACCGCGCGAATCATTGACCACAATCGGCGTCATGCCCAGGGCACGCACCAGGTCCATCGAGCGTGCCAGCGTGGTTTCGGAAGTCTGCTTGCCGACGATGATCTCGACAATCGCCATCCGATCCACGGGCGAGAAGAAATGCAGGCCGATGAAGTTGGCTGGACGGCTGCTCGCTTCCGCCAGGCCCGTGATCGGCAAGGTGGACGTGTTAGAGGCGAAGATCGCATCTGCGCCCAGCACCGCTTCCGCGCGGCGCGTCACGTCAGCCTTGATGCCGCGATCCTCGAACACAGCCTCCACCACAAGGTCAGCGCCTGCCAGCAGAGCGAAGTCGGTGGTTGGCGTGATGCGCGCGAGCAGCGCCTCCGCCTTGTCCGCAGTAACCTGCCCGCGCTGCTGCTGTTTCGCCAGCAAGCCCGCGGAATAGGCCTTGCCGCGTTCGGCCGCATCCTGCGCGGTATCGACCAGCACCACTTCGATGCCAGCCTTGGCGGCGACGTAGGCGATGCCGGCGCCCATCATTCCCGCGCCAAGCACGCCGATCCTGCTGTACTTCTGCTGTGGCACATCCTTCGGCCGCGATGCCAGCTTGTTCGCCTCGTTCATGCTGAAGAACAGCGTGCGGATCATGTTCTTCGCTTCCGGCGACAACACGGTCTGCACAAAATAGCGCGCCTCCGTCATCAAGCCGGTGTCCAGGTCCGTGATAAGCCCTTCGTACACGCAGGACAGGATATTGCGCGGCGCCGGATAGTTGCCGTAGGTTTTAGCACGCAGCATGGCGTTAGCGGCCATGAAGACTTGCTGCACCGCCGGAGACGACACGGCCCCGCCCGGGATCTTGAAACCTTTGACATCCCATGGCTGCTGCACACCGCCCGCAGAGATTGCGCTCTCCAGCCATGCGCGCGCCGCCGCCACTTCGGTACCGGCAGGGACCACTTCATTCAGGATGCCCAACTCACGTGCGGCGCCCGCAGCCAGGCGCTTGCCTTCCAACAGCAAAGGCAGCGACTTCTGGATGCCGACCAGGCGCGGCAAGCGCTGGGTGCCGCCTCCGCCCGGCAGCAGGCCAAGCGTCACTTCCGGCAGGCCGAAACGCGCCTTCGGATTATCGGCCGCCACGCGGTAATGGCCGCACAGTGCTACCTCCAGCCCTCCGCCCAGCGTCGTGCCGGGCAAGGCCATCGCAACAGGCTTGCCGAAGGTCTCCAGCTTGCGCAGCGCGCGGTCGAGGCGGACCACGCGTTCGAACAGCACCTCCGCTGTCCTGGCCGACAGCAGCCACTCGAGGTCGCCCCCGGCTATGAAGTCCGGCTTGGCGGACGTCATCAACACGCCCTTGACGGCACTGTCACCTACCACGCGGTCCACCAGTTCGCACAAGGCACTGCAGCTTTCCTCGTTCAGCACATTCTGGCTGCGCCCTGGCATATTCCAGCTCAGGGTAGCAATGCCTTGGGAATCCAGGTTGTAATCGATCATTGTCTGTCTCCCTTAAATGCGCTCGATAATGGTCGCGGTACCCATGCCCGCACCAACGCACAGCGTGGCCAGGCCGGTCTGCAAGTTGCGGCGTTCCAGCTCGTCCAGCAAGGTACCGAGGATCATGGCGCCGGTCGCGCCCAGCGGATGGCCCATGGCGATGGCGCCGCCGTTGACGTTCATCTTCTCGTGCGGCACGTTCATCACTTCCATGAAGCGCAGCACAACGGAGGCGAAGGCCTCGTTCAACTCGTACAGGTCGATGTCGGCCGCCTTCATGCCCGCGCGCTTCAGTGCTTTTTCAGCCGCATAGCTTGGGCCTGTCAGCATGATCGATGGCTCGCTGCCGATGGAAGCGAAGGAGCGGATGCGCGCACGCGGCTTGAGGCCTGCCCGCTCACCTGCCTCGCGAGAACCGATCAGCACCGCCGCCGCACCGTCTACAATGCCGGAGCTGTTGCCGGCGTGGTGCACGTGCCGCATTTGCTCGATCTGCGGATAGCGCTGCGTGATCACGGAATCGAAGCCGAAGTTGGCCCCCATTTCTGCGAACGAAGCTTTCAGCGCGCCCAGCGATTCGACCGTGGTCTCGGGACGCACCAATTCATCGTGCGCCAGCATGGTGAGGCCATTGCGGTCCACCACCGGCACTACCGAGCGCGCAAAGCGGCCTTCCTGCCAGGCGCGATGTGCGCGCTGCTGCGATTCGACGGCATACGCGTCGACATCTCGGCGGCTGTAACCCCAGATTGTGGCAATCGCATCGGCCGAAATCCCTTGTGGAACGAAGTACGAATCGAATGCGCTTTGCGGATCGACCGGCCACGCGCCGCCTGAAGAACCCATCGGCACGCGCGACATCGCTTCCACACCGCCGCCTACGACCATGTCGGACTGGCCGGACATCACTTGTGCCGCCGCCATATTGCAGGCTTCCAGGCCGGAGGCGCAGAAGCGGTTGATCTGCACGCCCGCGACCGATTCAGCGTAGCCTGACGCCAGTGCCGCCACGCGGCCGATGCAGGCGCCCTGCTCGCCGACCGGCTCCACGCAGCCAAGCACCACGTCGTCGATGATCGCGCTGTCGAAATTGTTGCGGCTGACCAGCGCACGCAGCGCAGTCTCCGCCAGGCGCAACGGCGTTACGCCATGCAGCGAACCGTCTTTCTTGCCTTTGCCACGCGGCGTGCGCACGGCGTCAAAGATATAAGCTTCCAAGCGGGCCTCCTTACAGCGTGCGGCTGATCAGTTCTTTCATGATTTCATTGGTGCCGCCGTACACGCGCTGCACGCGTGCGTCGGCCCAGGCGCGGGTGATTGGATATTCCCACATATAACCATAGCCGCCGTGCAGCTGCACGCACTTGTCCAGCACGCGGAACTGCATCTCGGTGGTCCAGTACTTGGCCATCGATGCCGTCGCTGCATCCAGCTTGTCCTCGATCAGCAGCTCCATGCAGCGGTCAACGAACACGCGGCACATCTGCACCTCGGTCTTGATCTCGGCCAGCGTATGGGCGATGGTCTGGAATTCGGCGATCGGGCGCTTGAAGGCCTTGCGGTCGCGCGTGTATTGCACGGTCCATTCCAGGCCGGATTCGGCGGCTTGCACGGCCATAATGGCGATCTGCATGCGCTCCCATGGCAGTTCCTGCATCAGGTACTTGAAGCCTGCGCCCTCTTCGCCCAGCAGGTTCTTCGCAGGCACGCGCACGTTTTCGAAGAACAGTTCCGAAGTGTCCTGCGCCTTCATGCCAGCCTTCTTCAGGCGCTTTCCTTTGCTGAAGCCTTCCATCGACGTGTCGACCACGAACAGGCTGATGCCCTTGGCACCGGCCGTTGGATCGGTCTTGGCGACCACGATCACGCAGTCGGCATTCCAGCCGTTGGTGATGAAGGTCTTGGAGCCGTTCATGATGTAGTGATCACCGTCGCGGATTGCGGTGGTGGCCACGCCTTGCAGGTCGGAGCCCGTGCCCGGTTCCGTCATTGCGATCGCGCCAATCATTTCGCCGGTGGCCAGCTTGGGGATGTAGTGCGATTTCAGGTACTCGCTGCCGTAGTGCAGGATGTAGGGCGCCACGATCTCCGAGTGCAGCATGAAGCCAGGGCCGGATGCGCCGACGCGGGCCTGTTCTTCGATCAGCACCATGCTGTAGCGGCGGTCCACGCCCACGCCGCCGTATTGCTCCGGCATGGTGGGGCACAGGAAGCCTGCGGCGCCGGCTTTCAGCCAGGCGTCGCGGTCCACATAGCCCTGCTCTTCCCAGCGCTCGTGGTGCGGGGCGATTTCGGTTTCCATGAAGCGGCGCGCGGATTCGCGCAGCATTTCGTGTTCTTCGGTGAATAAGGTGCGAGGGATCATCAGGCAAGGTCTCCGTTGATGTTATAGGTCAGTTGACCGAAATAGTATCGGTCAGTTGACCTATTTGTCAATCGACGGGATAATTCGTGTCTTATGAAGAAAAAGTCAGACACGCCCCTGCAGGCAAAGGAATCCAACACCACGACCAAAGGGTTTGAGCGCGCCAGCGCGATCCTGGAGGCAGCGCGCCTGTTGCTGGCGCACGACGGCTATGCAGCGCTGGCCATGCGCAGCGTGGCGCAGCAGGTGGGTGTGAGCTTGTCGACCGTGCAGCACTATTACCCGAGCCGGGATGCGCTGATCGAAGCGCTGCTGGAGCAGACTTTCGCCCGCTACCAGGCCGGCATCGACGAACGCGTCGCCGCCGCCGGCACCGGGCCGCGTGTGGAATTATTCGAATCGATCATCGATTACTTCCTGGCCGATTTGCGCGACCAGGTATCGAGTGGCCTGTTCTTCGAGATCGCCGCGCTGGCCAATCGGCACCCCGTCGCAACCAAGCTGTTCGACACCATGATGACCCGCGCCCGCAGGACGCTGCGCAACCTGATCCACGAGATTGATCCAGAGCTGTCGATGCAGCAGTGCGAAATCCGCGGCACGCTGATCGTGGCGCAGATGCTGGGCACCATGCTGTTTATCTCCGAAACCCGCCCCCAGCACAAGGAGCTGGAAGACCTGGCCCACGAAGCCACCGTCGCCATCACCCGCATCGCCTTCGGCCGCTAGTCCGCCCAGTTTGTTTCATGTAGCCTAATGGAAGCTTGGCGCTGCCTGGACAATCCAGCGTGGCGCGCTGTCGCGGGCTAACTTTGATTCCTGGCGCGTTCTTGTTGTAGCTTGAGCTGAAACTCACGCCGTTGCTGCAAGAGCTCACTCACCGAACTCGCTGGTTGGCGGTCGGTATTCGGCTCGCCCCACCGCCAGATACAGCGAGCCGGAAAATAGGCAACCGCCAGCATCAGGGTCACCACGAAGAGGACGACGAACGCAAGCAGTATCAATGGGATGAACGCCAGCCCCAGCGAGAAATACAGGAATGCTTCAATCTCAGCGTAAGTCAAGGAATGAACCGGCCGCAATGCGACAAGCACCGCAATTTCAGCGGCCAGGATCAAAGCGAAGATCAGTCCACACAAAAAAAGTCGTTGTACGCGATGCATAATCAGGTCCGGGAACGACCCATTATGCCACGCCCGCGCGCTCCAGCATCGCGTGCAACAGCACGTTGCAGCCGGCTTCAAGGTGCTCCTTCTTGGCGTCTTCGATTTCGTTGTGGCTGATCCCGTCCTTGCAGGGGACGAAGATCATGCCGGCCGGGGCGACGCGGGCGGCGTAAATCGCGTCATGGCCGGCGCCGGAAACAACGTCCATGGTGGAGTAGCCCAGCTTCTCCGTCGCCTTGCGCACTGCGCCTACGCAGTCGGGATGGAACGGGCATGGCGGGTAGTACGACACACGCTCGATCTTGACCGGCAGGCCGGTTTCGGCAGAGGTCTTGTCGATGAAGGCCAGCATGTCTTCATGCATCTTGTTGAGCAGCTCGTCGTTCACGTTGCGAAGGTCGATGCTGAACTTCACCTGGCCGGGAATCACGTTGCGGCTGTTGGGGAAGACCTGCATCATCCCGACCGTGCCCCGCCCATATGGCGGATAGCGGTTGGCGATGGCGACCACTTCGGGAATGATCTGCGCGGCAACCTGCATTGCGTCTTTGCGCAAGTGCATCGGAGTCGGGCCAGCGTGGGCTTCCATGCCGGTGACGGTGCAGTCATACCATGAGAGGCCCATCACGGCGGGCACCACGCCAATCACCTTGTCGGCGTCTTCCAGCACGGGACCTTGTTCGATGTGCGTCTCAAAGTAGGCGCCGATCGGATGCTGGCCCGGCACCTGGTCGCCCTTGTAACCGATGCGCTCCAGTTCCTCGCCTACCGTCTTGCCTTCCGTGTCTTTGGCGGCATAGGCATGCTCCAGGGTGAAGGCGCCGCAGAAAACTCCGGAGCCCATCATCACAGGCACGAACCGCGAGCCTTCCTCATTGGTCCAGAAGGCGACTTCGATCGGAGCGCGCGTCTTGATGCCTTTGTCGTTCAGGGTGCGGACGACTTCCAGGCCCGCCAGCACGCCGTAATTGCCATCGAACTTGCCGCCGGTCGGCTGCGTGTCGATATGGCTGCCAGTCATGATCGGCGGCAGGGTATTGTCTTCGCCATCGCGGCGCATGAAGACATTGCCGATCTGGTCGATCGTGATCGACAGCCCGGCGTCACGTGCCCAGCTCGTGACGAGATCGCGGCCTTGCTTGTCGAGGTCCGTCAGGGTCAGCCGCTTGACGCCGCCTTTCGGGGTGGCGCCGATCTTGGCCAGCTCCATCAGCGAATCCCACAGGCGGTCGCTGTTAATGCGTAGATCGCTCATGATGCACTCCTTAGCGCGCCGTCACTGGCGCAAAAGCTGGACGGTCGATGTGGCGCCCTGCGCCCTCGACTGCCCGCAAATCTCCACGATGGAACACGACCTTGCCCGCCGCCACCGTGGTGCTCGGAATCCCTTTGACTGTGCGTCCCTCGAAGACATTGAAGCCGCCCTTTGCAAACTGGGTCTTGGCCGAAATCGTGCGGGTGCCTTCCGGGTCCCACACCACGATGTCCGCATCCGAACCGGCAGCGATCAAACCCTTGCGCGGATATATATTGAAAATCTGCGCCGCATTGGCCGACGTAACGCGCACGAACTCGGACGGCGTCAGCTTGCCGCTATTGACGCCTTCATCCCAAATTACGGCCATGCGGTCTTCCACGCCGCCGCAACCGTTGGGGATCTTGGTGAAGTCGTTGCGGCCCGCTGCCTTCTGCTCGGCGCAGAAGGTGCAATGGTCGGTGGCGGTGGTGTGCAGGTTCCCACCCTGCAGCCCTTGCCACAACGCCTTCTGGTGCTCGCGGCTGCGGAAAGGTGGGCTCATCACGTGGCCCGCCGCGAACTCGAAATCGGGATGGTCATACACGCTGTCGTCCACGATCAGGTGACCCGCCAGCGCCTCGCCGTAGACACGCTGGCCCGCAGCTCGCGCGCGCGTGATGGCATTCAGCGATTCCTTGCACGACACGTGCACGATGTACAGCGGCGTATTCAGGACGTTGGCGATGGCAATGGCGCGGTTGGCCGCCTCCGCCTCCACAGCCGGAGGGCGCGACAGCGGGTGTGCTTTCGGCCCTGTGATCCCTTGGCGCAGCAAGTCCTGCTGCAGCTGGTACACCAGTTCACCATTCTCGGCATGCACGGTCGGGATCGCGCCCAGCTCCAACGCCCGGCGGAAACTTTTCACCAGCGTTTCATCGTCCGCCATGATGGCGTTCTTATACGCCATGAAGTGCTTGAAGCTGTTCACGCCGTGGTTGCGCACCAGCGTCCCCATTTCCTCGTGCACCTTGTCCGACCACCAGGTGATCGCAACGTGGAAGGTGTAATCTCCGGCCGCTTTCTCGGCCCAACCACGCCATTGGTGATACGCCTCGAGCAGCGGTTGCTGCGGGCTCGGGATGACAAAGTCGATAATGGTGGTGTTGCCGCCCGCCAGCCCGGCTGCGGTGCCGGTGAAAAAATCGTCCTGGGTGACCGTGCCCATGAAGGGCAAATTCATGTGCGTGTGCGGGTCGATCCCGCCCGGCATCACATACTGGCCGCCAGCGTCGATCACTTCCGCCCCGGCCGGCGCTGCAAGCGCAGGGCCAACAGCGATGATCTTGTCGCCTTCGCACAGGACATCAGCGCGGAAGGCCCGGTCCGCGTTCACTACAGTACCGCCACGAATCAATGTCGCCATTTAGGCTTTCTCCGCAAGTGGTGGCTGGACGGCGCGTGCTGCCCTGCCCTTCATCAAAATGCCGTACACCAGCGCTGCAATCGCGATGCCGACGAACCATGCGTACGTATAAATAAGCTTGAAGCCTTCCCCGACATCGCCGAACGATGCGGGGAAAGCGGCATTCAGGAAGCCCGGCACATTGGGCGCCACGCCAAATGCGAAGGCCAGCAGCGCGGCGGAGTTCCAGCCATTGGTGTAACTGTATTCGCCATTGTCGACGTACAGTGCACCGACATTCAGCTCTGTCTTGCGAATCAGGTAGTAGTCGACAATCAGCACGCCTGCGATGGGCCCGAGCAGGGCCGAGTAGCCGATCAGCCAGGTGAAGATATAGCCCTGCGTGGTTTCCAGCAGCTTCCACGGCATCATCGCCAGCGCGATACCGGCCGTAATGTAGCCGCCCGTGCGGTAAGAAATATGCTTTGGCGCCAGCGCGGAAAAGTCATATGCCGGACCGACCAGGTTCGCGGCCAGGTTGACCGAGATCGTGTCGATCAGCAGCACCACCAATGCCACCAGCACCGCCACGCCGGTCATACGGCTTGCCAGGTCGACCGGGTCCCAGATTGCCTTGCCGTACAGGACCACCGTGGCCGAGGTGACAATCACCGCCAACGCTGCCAGCAGGCCCATTGGCACCGGCAGGCCCACTGATTGACCAAGGACCTGGTCGCGCTGCGTCTTGGCGAAGCGGGTGAAGTCCGGAATGTTCAGTGCGAGCGTGGCCCAAAACCCGATCATCGCCGTCAGCGAAGGCCAGAACGTCGGCCAGAACTGGCCCGCCTTCTTGCCGCCTTCAACGAACTGCGACGGCTGCTCCAGCAAGGTGCCGAAACCGCCAGCTTTCTGGTAAACCCAGCCAAGCAGCACGAAGCAGATGACGATCTTCAGCGGCGCGGTATAGGTCTCCAGCTTGCGGATCGCATCCATGCCGTGCACGATGTACCAGAACTGGATCGCCCAGAACGCAATGAAGCAAAGCAGTTGCGCGCCATTGATGCCAAGGCCGCCGATCTTTGCGCCGCCGATTTCGCTGCCCATCATCACGCCCAGCAGCGTGTAGATCATCTGCCCGCCGAACCAGGTCTGGATGCCGTACCAGCCGCAGGCCACGATGGCCCGCATCAGCGCCGGCAGGCGCGCACCCGTAGTGCCGAATGAAGCGCGCGCCAGGACCGCGTACGGAATGCCGTACTTGGTGCCCGCATGGCCGATCAGCAGCATCGGCAGCAGCACGATGGTATTGGCGAGGAAGACGGTAAGGACTGCCTGTCCCGCCGACATGCCACCCTCAATCAGGCTGGCGGCCAGCGTGTAGGCGGGGATGCACATGACCATCCCAACCCAGAGTGCAGCGAAGTGATACCAGCGCCAGGTGCGCTGCGATTCATTGGTCGGGGCCAGGTCTTCGTTCCACAGCTGGGAGTTGTCGCTCATGCAGTCTCCTTGATTTCGGCCCGCGGGTTGCGCGGGTCCTGTGTCCAGTTCATGTAAGGCTTGCCCGTGGGGACGGCGACCATCGTAATACAACCTTGCACCGGACAGGTAATTTCGCACAGGTTGCAGCCAACGCATTCCTCTTCGTTGACCTTGTATGTCCGCGTGCCGCTGGCCTCGTCGACCAGCTGGAAGATGGACTGGTGCGAGGTATCCTCGCAGGCCACATAACAGCGGCCGCACTTGATGCAGTCGTCCTGGTTAATGTGTGCGATGGACTTGTAGTTCATGTTCAGGAACTTCCAGTCAGTGGTGTTGGCCACCGCCTTGCCCATGAAGTCGTCAAGCGTTTTATAGCCTTTAGAGTCCATCCAGCGCTCCAGGCCATCATTCATTTCCTGCACGATGCGGAAGCCGTGCAGCATCGCCGCGGTGCAGACCTGCACGCATCCGGCTCCAAGGGCAATGAATTCCGCGGCATCCTTCCAGTTGCCGATGCCGCCGATGCCGGAAATCGGCAGGCCCCGCGTTTCGGGATCGCGCGCGATCTCAGCCACCATGTTCAGCGCAACGGGCTTCACAGCCGGTCCGCAATAGCCGCCGTGCGTGCTGGCGCCGCCCACGTTCGGGTAGGCCACCATATTGTCCAGGTCCAGCGAGGTGATGGAGTTGATCGTGTTGATCAGCGAAACCGCATCCGCGCCGCCGGCCTTGGCCGCGCGCGCCGGGCGGCGGATATCGGTGATGTTCGGCGTCAGCTTCACAATCACCGGGAGCTTCGTATGCTTCTTACACCATGCCGTCACCTGTTCCACATATTCCGGCACCTGGCCGACAGCAGAACCCATGCCGCGCTCCGGCATGCCGTGCGGGCAACCGAAATTCAGCTCGATGCCGTCGGCGCCGGTGGCCTCGACTTTCGGCAGGATGTCAGCCCAGGCCTGCTCTTCGCAGGGCAGCATCAGCGAGACCACGATGGCGCGGTCCGGCCAGGCTTTCTTCACCTCCGTAATCTCCTGCAGGTTCAGTTCCAGCGAGCGGTCGGTAATCAGCTCAATGTTGTTGAAGCCAATGACTTCACGGTTCTTGCCGTAGATGGCAGAGTAGCGCGAGGACACATTGACCGGCGGCGGATCTTCGCCGAGGGTTTTCCAGACTACGCCTCCCCACCCGGCTTCAAAGGCCCGGATCACGTTATATGCCTTGTCGGTCGGCGGTGCGGAGGCGAGCCAGAATGGATTCGGTGCTTTGATGCCGCAGAAATTGACGCTCAGGTCGGCCATTATGCTGCCCCCTTCTTCGACTGGATATCGGAATGAATCGCCATCGCGGCGCGCTTGCCATGCTCCACGGCCTGCACCGTCAGGTCCTGGCCTGGCGAGACACAGTCGCCGCCCGCATAAATGCCCGGCAGGATGGTGCGGAAGCTATCGTCCACATGGATCTTGTCGCCATCGCGCTTCAGCATTGCGGCCAGTGGATCGGCCAGGGCAGCCGGTTCCATCGCCTGGCCAATGGCCTTGAAGATGGCATCGGCCGGCAGTTCGAACGTAATGCCGGTCCCGATCATGCGCGTTCCTTCCATCGCCGTGCGTTCGAAGCGCATCCCGCGCACGCGGCCGGCTTCATCGAGCAGCACTTGCTGCGGCTGCGCCCAGGTCTGCATGCGCACCTGGCTGGCTTTGGCGATATCCTGCTCGTGATGGGTGGCGCTCATGGCGTCGAAGCCACGGCGATAAACCATCGTCACTTCTTCCGCACCCAGGCGCTGGATCTGCACTGCCATGTCGATAGCGGTGTTGCCGGCGCCAATCACGATGGCACGGCGCGGCACCGGCAGTTTGGCCAGGTCGTCCGCCTGACGCAGTTCGGCGATGTAATCCACAGCCGCCATCAGGCCGGGCGCATCCTCACCGGTCAGGCCCAGTGCACGGCTGGCGCCGAGGCCAAGGCCGAGGAAGACTGCATCGTATTGCGCATGCAGGTCTTTCAGGTGCAGGTTGGCGCCCAGCTTCTGGCCGTGGCGCACCTCGATGCCGCCGATCCCCAACAGGAAATCGACCTCCTTCTGGGCGAAATTATCGGTCAGCTTGTACTTGGCAATGCCGTATTCATTCAGGCCGCCGGATTTTTCGTGCGCCTCGAAGATCACCACATCGTTGCCCAGCATGGCCAGGCGGTGGGCGCAGGACAGGCCTGCGGGTCCGGCGCCGACCACGGCAATCTTCTTGCCGGTCGAGGGGGCGCGCTTGAACGGATGGCCGTCCAGCGTGGCGTTATCGAGGGCGAAGCGCTGCAAAAGCCCGATCTTGACCGGCTGTCCTTCTGCATCATGGTTGCGCACGCAGGCGTCCTCGCACAGGATTTCGGTCGGGCAGACGCGCGAGCAGCTGCCGCCCAGGATGTTCTGCTGCAGGATGGTGACGGCGGCGCCGTTCACGTTCTTTTCGTGGATGTTGCGGATGAAGCTCGCGACATCGATGCCGGTCGGGCAGATGCGCGTACACGGCGCGTCGTAACAGTACAGGCAGCGCGCACTTTCAATCGCAGCCTGGCGCGCGTTGAGCGGCGGCGCCAGGTCGGTGAAATGACCGGCCAGCTCTTCGTTCGTGGCTTTCGGCTGCGGTATGTATTTGAGTGACTCGATCATTGGTTCCATCCTCACTTCATCTGTGGGAAAGCAAACTGTGCGCCAGCACTTGCTGTATTTGGCCAGCGCTCCATCACGGCCTTATGGCGGGTGTAGAAACGCACCCCTTCCGGACCATAGGCATGGTGGTCGCCAAACAGGCTGCGCTTCCACCCGCCGAAACTGTTGAAGGCCATCGGCACCGGCAGCGGCACGTTGACACCCACCATGCCCACCTGGATCTGGCGCACGAACTCGCGCGCCACGCCGCCATCGCGCGTGAAGACCGCGACACCATTGCCGTACTCGTTCCGGTTGATCAGCTCCACCGCGGAACCAATGTCCGGCAGGCGCACCATGCACAGTACCGGGCCGAAGATCTCTTCCTTGTAGATGGTCATGTCCGGCGTCACGTGGTCGAACAGCGTGCCGCCGATGAAGAAGCCGTTCGGGCGATCGGCAACCTGGAAATTGCGGCCATCGACCACCAGCGTGGCACCCTGCTCCACACCTTCGCCGATCAGGCGCTCGATGCGCTGCTTGGCGGCCGAGGTGACAACCGGCCCCATTTCGGCGTCGGACGCCATGCCATCGCGCACTTTCAGTGCAGCGGTGCGCTCTTTCAGTGCACCGAGCAGCTTGTCGCCGGCATCGCCGACTGCCGCCACCACGGAGATCGCCATGCAGCGCTCGCCGGCCGAGCCGAAGGCAGCGCCCATCAGCGCATCGACCGCCATGTCCATGTCGGCATCCGGCATCACCACCATGTGGTTCTTGGCGCCGCCCAGCGCCTGCACCCGCTTGCCGTGCTGGGAGCCGCGCGAGTAGATGTATTCCGCAATCGGCGTCGAGCCGACAAAGCTGACCGCCTGGATCACCGGATGATCGAGCAGGGCGTCTACCGCCACCTTGTCGCCCTGTACCACGTTGAACACGCCATCCGGCAGGCCGGCTTCTTTCAGCAGGCGTGCATGCAGCAGTGATGGCGAAGGATCGCGCTCGGAAGGCTTGAGGATGAAGGTGTTGCCGCAGGCGATTGCGATGGGGAACATCCACATAGGCACCATCACCGGGAAGTTGAACGGCGTGATGCCGGCCACCACGCCCAGCGGCATGCGCATCGACCAGGCATCGATGCCGCGCGCAATCTGGTCGGTATACTCGCCTTTCATCATCTGCGGAATGCCGACCGCGAATTCCACCATCTCGATACCACGCGCCACCTCACCCTTGGCGTCCGCAAACGTCTTGCCGTGTTCGCGGGTCAGCATGGCGGCGAATTCCTCGGTGTGCTGGTGGCACAGCTCGAGATACTTGAACAGCACGCGCGCACGGGTCAAAGGCGGCGTGTTCGACCAGGCCGGGAAAGCCGCTTCCGCTGCGCGCACTGCGGCATCGACTTCCTCCGCTGTGCCAAGCGCCACGCGGGCTACCGGCTCGCCCAGCGCCGGGTTGAATACGTCGCCATAGCGTCCGCTGGCCGTATCGACCTTGGTGCCATTGATAAAGTGGGTAATGGTATCGAGATTGCTCATTTCAAGCCCTGTTGATCAGGCCAGCAGCGATTCCGCCGGCACATAGGTATAGCCAAGGTC
>JBCNOP010000083.1:0-19590 GCA_039593775.1 Pseudoduganella sp. | reverse complement strand
GGCGGCGATCAGGTCGTCGCCCTTGCGCAGTCCGGCCTTGGCGGCGCCGCTCCCGGCCAGCACGCCGGATACTTGCAGCACGTCGTCGTAGCCCAGAACGGCGGCCGAAGCTTCGGCATATTCGCCGGGGTAGGAGTATTTGTTCTTGGCGGTGAAGCCGAGCAGGTTGCGCGCCTGCGCCTTGCACAGGTCGGCGTTATTGATCAACAGCGGGGCGGCGATGCGGTACAGGCGTTCCTGCAGGCTGGCGATCACTTTCAGGTTGTCGCGTGCGGCCTGCATTTGCGGCGTCACCACCGGAGTGGCCGGCGCCGATGGCGGGATCGGCTGCGCCGGTGCGGCAGGCTCGCTGCCGGATTGGAAGGTTGAACAGGCAGAGAGCAGGAGCGAGGCCATGATTGCTGGCCAGGTCAGCCGGCGGGCCGGCGAGAATGATTGAATGCGTTGCCCTACTGCCATAAATATTTCCTCAGTGCTTGCCTGTGCTGCCGAAACCTCCGGCGCCGCGGTCGCTGGCTTCGAAGTCTTCGACAACATTGAAGCCAACCTGCAGCACGGGCACGATGATCAATTGCGCCAGGCGCTCCATTGGGTTCAGCGTAAACGTGTTTAAGCCCCGGTTCCAGGTAGACACCATCAATTGTCCCTGGTAATCGGAGTCAATCAAGCCTACCAGATTCCCCAAAACAATGCCGTTCTTGTGGCCCATGCCGGAGCGTGGCAGGATCATGGCGGCGTAGCCCGGATCGGCGATGTGGATGGCAAGGCCGGTCGGTACCAGCACGGTCTGGCCTGGCTCGATCACCAGCGGTGCATCGATGCAGGCACGCAGGTCGAGGCCAGCGCTGCCTGGCGTTGCATAAGCCGGCATCTGCTCTTTCATGCGCGGGTCGAGGATTTTGACGTCTACAGTTTTCATTGGAATAGCGAGTTCTTGTCGATGCGTTTGGCGATTTCGGAAATCAGCTGGCGCGCCAGCGTGAGCTTGTCGGCGCGCGGCAGGATGGTGTGTCCGTGTTCGTCAAACAGGATGATGGTGTTGTCGTCCTGGCCGAAGGTGTTGTGGCCGATGTTACCGACCAGCAGGGGGATGCCTTTGCGTTCGCGTTTGCTGGCGCCGTATTCGATCAGGTTTTCCGATTCGGCTGCGAAGCCCACGCAGTAAGGCCAGCCGGCCAGGCTGGTACGGGTGGCCACGCTGGCCAGGATGTCGGGGTTTTGTTCGAACTTCAGCTCCGGCACATTGCCGTCGCCGGTTTTCTTGACCTTCTGTGCGCTCGGGTTCACCACCTTCCAGTCGGCCACGGCGGCAACGGAAATGAACACGTGCTGCCCGCCGATGTGCTCCATGACGGAGTCGAACATCTGCTGCGCGCTCTTGACGTTGTGGCGCTCCACGCCATACGGCGTATCCAGCGCGACAGGGCCGGAAACCAGGGTCACTTCGGCGCCGGCTTCACGCGCGGCACGCGCCACGGCATAGCCCATCTTGCCTGAGGACAGGTTGGTAATGCCGCGCACCGGATCGATGGCTTCGAAGGTCGGGCCGGCGGTGACGAGGATGCGCTTGCCCGCCAGGACCTTCGGCTGGAAGGCGGCGATCATTTCTGCCAGCAGCTGTTCCGGCTCCAGCATGCGGCCCAGGCCAACTTCGCCGCAAGCCTGGTCGCCGGCGGCAGGACCGAAGACGGTGATGCCGTCTTCGCGCACCTGGTCGACATTGCGCTGGGTGGCCGGGTTGGACCACATCTCCACGTTCATGGCAGGGGCGATCAGCAGCGGCACACGGCTTGGACGGGCCAGGCACATGGTCGACAGCAGGTCGTCGCACACGCCGTGTGCCAGCTTGTAAATGAAGTCGGCGGAGCAGGGCGCGATCAGGATGGCGTCGGCGTCGCGGGTGACGTCGATGTGCGCCATATTGTTGCTCACGCGGGGATCCCACTGGCTGCTGAAGACAGGCTTGCCGGACAGCGCCTGCATCGTCACAGTCGTGATGAAGTGGGTGGCGGCGTCGGTCATCACGACCTGCACCGAGGCGCCTTCCTTCGTCAGGGCGCGGCACAGTTCAGCGGCCTTGTAACAGGCCACGCCGCCGGACAGGCCAAGGACGATTTTTTTGCCAGTCAGTTCCATGATGCGGCTCCTACTTGTTCACACGGCGCAGCTCGTCCAGTACGAACAGCGCGGCGCCAATGCAGATGGCGGTGTCGGCGATGTTAAAGGCCGGGAAGTGGCCGAAGGATGGCCAGTGGAAATCGAGGAAGTCGATCACGTGGCCGTGCCAGATGCGGTCGATCACATTGCCCACTGCGCCGCCCAGGATCAGGGACAGGGCCCAGCAGAACATGCGCTGGCCGCTGTGGCGTGCCAACAGGTAGATGATATACAGCGCTGCGCCGACGCCGATGGCGGTGAACATGTGGCGCTGCCAGCCGCCCTCGTTGGCCAGGAAGCTGAAAGCCGCGCCTTTGTTGTAGGCCAGGACCAGGTTGAAAAAGCTGGTGATGACTTTCTCTTCGCCGTACACGAACAGCTTGCTGATCGTGATCTTCGAAAGCTGGTCCAGCAGGATGATGATGAAGGCAATGCCCAGCCAGGGGGCCATGCTGCCGGAAGCGGGTTTGCTGCTGAAGGTGGTGGTCTTTTTGGTGGCCATGTAGATTCAAGGTGAGGGGCCGCCGCGCAGCAGCGCGGCGGCAAAGCCATATCAGGCGAACTTGCGGGACTCGCCGGCGCCGAACAGGTTGGAGTAGCAACGGCCGCACAGACCCGGATGGTCGGCGTGCGAACCTACGTCAGCGCGGTAGTGCCAGCAACGCTCGCACTTCTGCGCGGTCGATGCAGCGACGTTCACCACTTCATCCGCTTCGGAGGCGACTTCCACCGCCTTGGCCAGCGAGGTGATGAAGATGAACTTCAGGTCGTCGTCCAGCGAGGACAGCACCTTGAACTTGTCGCCGGACGCCTTGATCTCCAGTTCCGCCTGCAGCGAAGAGCCGATCGCACCGGAGCCGCGCAGCTCTTCCAGCTGCTTGGTCACGTCGGCACGCACGGCGATGATGGTCGCGTACTTGGCCATCAGGGCTTCGGCATCGGCCAGTTCTGGCAACTGCCACCAGGTCTGGGTGTAGATGGTCTCGTCGCTGGCCTTGAAGGATTCTTCGCCGGCAAACGATGCCCACGCCTCTTCGGCGGTGAAGCACAGGATCGGGGCCATCAGGCGCAGCAGAGACTGGGTGATGTGCCACAGCGCGGTCTGCGCGGAACGGCGTGCCTTGGAATCCACGGCGCTGGTGTACAGGCGGTCCTTCAGGATGTCCAGGTAGAAGCCGCCCAGGTCCTCGGAGCAGAAGTTCTGCAGCTTGGAGACGACCGGATGGAACTCGTAGCGCTCGTAGTGGCGCGACAGGTCGGCCTGCAGCGCGGCCATATTGGCCAGCGCATAGCGGTCGATTTCCAGCAGCTCGGCCACCGGCACGGCGTTCGCCTTCGGATCGAAATCCGAGGTGTTGGCCAACAGGAAGCGCAGGGTGTTGCGGATGCGACGGTAGGATTCGGTCACGCGCTTCAGGATCTCGTCGGAAATCGACAGCTCGGAGGTGTAGTCGGTGGCGGCAACCCACAGGCGCAGGATGTCGGCGCCCAGGGTGTCGGACACTTTCTGCGGCGCGACGGTATTGCCGATCGACTTCGACATCTTCTTGCCTTCGCCATCAACCACGAAGCCGTGGGTCAGCAGCGCCTTGTACGGCGGACGGCCGTTCAGCATCGAAGAGGTCAGCAGCGAGGAGTGGAACCAGCCGCGGTGCTGGTCCGAGCCTTCCAGGTACAGGTCGGCAGGGAAGTGCGACTGCTCGGGATGCGAGCCGCGCAGCACCGTCTGGTGGGTGCAGCCGGAGTCGAACCACACGTCCAGGGTGTCCTTGTTCTTCACATAGTGCTCGGCTTCCGCGCCCAGCAGGGTAGCAGGGTCCAGCGCTTGCCAGGCGTCGATGCCGCCTTGTTCGATCAGCTTGGCCACTTGCTCCAGCAGTTCCGCGGTGCGCGGGTGCAGTTCGCCGGTTTCCTTGTGGACGAAGACGGCCATCGGCACGCCCCACTGGCGCTGGCGCGACAGGGTCCAGTCCGGACGGTTGGCGATCATGCCGTGCAGGCGCGCCTTGCCCCAGTCAGGGAAGAATTCGGTGGCTTCGATGCCTTCCAGCGCGGTTTCGCGCAGGGTGGAACCGCCGTCCAGCGGCTGGATGTCCATGCCGGCGAACCACTGCGAAGTGGCGCGGTAGACGATCGGGGTCTTGTGGCGCCAGCAGTGCATGTAGCTGTGGTCGAACATCTTCAGTTCGAACAGGGCGCCCGCTTCGCGCAGCGCTTCGCAGATCGGCTTCGAAGCTTCCCAGATGCTCATGCCGCCGAACAGCGGCAGGGAAGGGATGTATTTGCCGTCGCCCATCACCGGCTTCAGGATTTCGTCATCCTTCATGCCGTGCGATTTGCAGGAGATAAAGTCGTCCTGGCCGTAGGCTGGGGCGGAGTGCACCACGCCGGTACCGCTTTCGGTGGTCACGTAGTCGGCGATGTACACCGGCGACAGGCGGTCGTAGAACGCGTCGCGCGCGTGCAGCGGGTGCTTGAAGGCGATGCCGGCCAGCTTGTCGCCGGTGGCGGTGGCGATGATGCTGCCTTCCAGCTTGTAGCGCTCAAGGCACGACGCAACCAGGTCTTTCGCCAGGATCAGCAGCAGCGGCTTGCCATCGCGCTCGGTTTGTACCAGCGCGTAGGTCACCTCATGGTGCATGTTCAGGGCCTGGTTGGACGGGATGGTCCAGGGGGTAGTGGTCCAGATCACCACGAAGCCGTCGCCGGCTGGCAGGGCAGGCAGGCCGAAGGCCGCTGCCAGCTTGTCGTGTTCGTGGAAGGCGAAGCCGACGTCGATCGCCGGGTCGCGCTTGTTCTGGTATTCCACTTCCGCTTCCGCCAGCGCGGAACCGCAGTCGAAGCACCAGTTGACAGGCTTCAGGCCGCGGTAGACGTAGCCTTTTTCCAGCAGCTTGCCCAGGGCGCGCAGCTCGTCGGCTTCGTTACCGTAATTCATGGTCAGGTAAGGATTGTCCCACTCGCCCAGCACGCCCAGGCGGATGAAGTCTTTCTTCTGGCGCTCGACCTGCTCGTGCGCGTAGGCGCGGGCCTTGGTCAGCACGTCGGCGGTCGGCAGGTTCTTGCCGAACAGTTTTTCGATCTGGATCTCGATCGGCATGCCGTGGCAATCCCAGCCCGGCACATAAGGAGCGTCGAAGCCGGCCAGGGTGCGCGACTTGACCACGATGTCCTTCAGGATCTTGTTGACGGCGTGGCCGATGTGGATGTCGCCGTTGGCGTATGGAGGGCCGTCATGCAGCACGAACTTCGGGCGGCCTTTGGCGGCCTTGCGCACGCGTTCGTAGATCTTCTTGTCTTGCCACTGCTTGACCCAGCCCGGTTCGCGCTTGGCCAGGTCGCCGCGCATCGGGAATGGGGTTTCGGTCATATTGACCGGGTATTTGCTCTTGTTTGCTTTGTTGTCGGACATGATAAATAGCTCTAGTTCTGGTTCTGTGTGGCGAAGAAGGCGCGCGCTTGGTCGGCGTCGCGCTCGATGGCTTTGACCAGGGTAGGCAGGTCAATGAACTTTTCTTCGTCACGTATCTTTTGCAGGAATTCGACACGCACCACCTTGCCGTAGCAGTTCTGGGCGAAATCGAAGACGTGGACTTCCAGCAGCACGCGGCCGGCATCTTCCACCGTCGGGCGCACGCCCAGGCTGGCCACCGCCGGTAATGGCTGCGACCCCAGGCCGTGCACCTGCACGATGAAGATGCCGGACAGGGCAGGGCGGTGCGGCACGCGCAGGTTCAGCGTCGGGAAGCCGATATCGCGTCCCAGCTTGGCGCCGTGGATCACGTGGCCGGAAATCGAATAGGGATGACCCAGCAGCGCCTGCGCATGCGGGAAATCGCCCTCGGAGAGCGCGCTGCGCACGGCGGAGGAGGAAATCCGGGTTTCGCCATTGCGCACGGTCGGCAGGACTTCGACCTCAAAGCCGTACTGCTTGCCCGCCTCGGCCAGCAGGGCGACATTGCCGGCGCGCTTGGCGCCGTAGCAGAAATCGTCGCCCACCATCAGCCATTTGACGTGCAGGCCTTCCACCAGCACCTTCTCGACGAAGGCCTGCGGCGACTGGCCGGCAAAGGCGTCGCAGAAGTGTTCGACGATCACGCGGTCGACGCCATTGTTTTCCAGCGCCTGCAGCTTGTCGCGCAGGTTGGCGATGCGCGGCGGGGCTTTCGACATGTCGCCCATCTTGTGGGCGAAGAATTCGCGCGGATGCGGCTCAAAGGTCATCACGGCCGATTCCAGGCCAAGGCGATCGGCGGCCGCGCGCACGCGCGCCAGCAACGCCTGGTGGCCGCGGTGGACACCGTCGAAGTTGCCGATCGTCAGGGCGCAGGGCGCACGCGCCGCTGCATTGGGAAGTCCGCGAAATACCTTCATTTATCTTGCTATCAGGCTCAAATGCTTGATTATACGTGCTCAAAGTAAAAAAGCGCTGCCTGCGGGTGCAGGCAGCGCTTTTCTTGGCTCAGCCCGGCTTTGTTCAGACCGGGTTGTTAATGTACATGGTCCAGTAACGGGCCAGTTCAGGCTCGCCAGCGGTACCTTTGACCGACTTCAGGGTGCTGATGGCAGCAGACTTCTTGCCAGCAACATACTGCGCCACGCCGTAGTGCAGCTTCATTTCTTCAGGCTTGCGGGCGGTGCCCAGCTTGATCGCTTCTTCCATCAGCTTCAGGCCATCGGCCTTGCCGTCGGAAACCATGGCGTAGCCCAGGTTGGCCAGGCCGTCAGCATCCTTTTCCTTGCGGAAGTTGGCTTCCTGGGTAGCAGCATTCTTCTGCTGGTCGGCCAGGGTCTTGGCGGCCAGGTCTTTCAGGCGCTGGTGGCGGCCGGCGTCGGCGCCGGTGCCCAGGGCACCTTTCTTGTAGCCTTCGTCGACGATCTTCAGGGCTTCAGCAGGATTGCCTGCTTGCAGGGCCAGCTGGCCCATTTCCATGAACTCGGATGGCTTGGTGATCTGCTTCAGGGCCAGCTTGAGGCGCATCACGTCCAGGTTCAGGGACGAGGAGAAGCCTGGCTTGCCAACCACGCGGTTCAGCAGGTCAGCCCAGTAAGATGCCTTCGGATAGGAAGCAGCCAGTTTTTCCAGGGTCTGCACGTAGCCAGCCTTGTCGTTCTGCTTCAGCTGGATATTGGCCAGCATTTGCAGGCTGCCTTCGGATTTGGCGCCTTGCAGTTCCTTGGCAGCTTCGTTCAGCTTGCCGCTCTGGTAGTAGGTCTGGATCAGCTGCTCGCGCATCTGGGAATTGTTCGGATTATCCTTCAGCACCTTCTGGATGTAGGTAATCGCTTTTGGATAGTCGCGGGCGCGCAGGTAGATGCTGGCCAGGGCTTCGGTAATCTTTGGAGCTTGCGCGGAAGACAGCTTAGGCGATGCCAGAACCTGTTCGAATGCGCGGGCTGCGGTGTCGTTTTCGCCGGCAGCGGTCGCGGCCGAACCGCGGGTGTATTCGATCTGGAACTTTTCCAGTTCGGACTTGCCGCCGACTGCGTCGGCTTCCTTCAGTTTCGCCAGGGCCTCCTTGTAACGGCCGGAGGAGGCCAGTTTCTGCGCTTCCTGCAGTGGCTTGCCCACTTCAGGGCGCACGTTCTCGGCATAGGCGATGGACGACACGCCCATCATTGGAACGGCAGCGTTGAATCCAATTGCGGCCATTACCAGGCCAACATGTGCGAGACGAAACTTAATCATGGGGTGATTTTCTTTCTTCAAAATGCGAAATAGGCAGGATAACCTGCCTATTTGGGAAAATAAAGGGTGTTTTGGCCCAATTATTTACTGGAACTGCTCGTTGCCGACCAGACCAATCTTGGTGACGCCGAGACGCTGTGCCGAAGCCATTACGCCTGCCACCACACTGTAGTTAACCAGCTTGTTCGGACGCAGGTGCACTTCAGGCTGGTCAGCCTGTGCCGCTACGGCGATCAGCTTGTTTTCCAGGGCAGGGCGGTCAGGAACGACCACATTGTCCCACAGGATGGTGCCGTCGAAGTCAACGTCGATGGTCACGACCACAGGTTCCTTGGTTGGCGGTGGCGGGGTGCCGACCGGCATGTTCAGGTTGACCGAGTGGTTCGCTTTTGGAATGGTGATGATCAGCAGAATGATCAGAACCAGCATGACGTCGATCATCGGCGTCATGTTCATTTCCATCATCGGTTCCGACTCACCGCCGGAACTGCCTACGCTCATACTCATGAAATGTGTTCCTTTTCAGAAGGCCGCCCCGATACAGCCAGGGGCGGCTTGTTCTTACATCTTATCAGGCGGTTCGGTAATGAAACCGACCTTCTGGATGCCAGCTCGCTGGGTGGTGTAGATCACACGGCCAATCGATTCATATTTCGCGTCTTTGTCGCCGCGGACATGAACTTCAGGCTGAGGCACCTTCACAGCTTCCTCTTTCAGAAAATCGAACAGCTCATTCGCGTCGCGCATTTTCTTCTGGTTCCAGTAGATGTCGCCATCTTTGTTAACAACGATATTGACGTTCTCTGGTTTGGTCTGGATTGCCTGGTTGATCTCTTCCGGCAGGTTGATCTTCTGCAGTTTGAGAACGACCGGGCTCGTGATCAGGAAGATGATCAGCAGAACCAGCATGATGTCCACGAGCGGAGTCGTGTTGATCTCACTGTTAAGCTGCTCTTCTCCCCCGGTATCGGAGCCTACAGACATCGACATGGTATTAACCTACTTTTTTCGACGAAGCAGCAGCGTTCGAGGTGGACATTGCGCCGGAGATCAGCACGGAGTGCACGTCAGCCGAGAAGGAACGTACGTCTTCCATTGCGGTCTTGTTACGACGCAGCAGCCAGTTGTAACCCAGAACTGCAGGAACTGCGACCAGCAGACCGAAAGCGGTCATGATCAGCGCTTCACCCACTGGACCTGCAACCTTGTCGATCGAGGCGTTACCGGTCATACCGATGTTGGTCAGCGCGCCGTAAATACCCCAAACGGTACCGAACAGGCCGATGAACGGAGCGGTCGAACCAACGGTTGCCAGGAAGGACAGGCCATCGGACAGACGAGACTGCACTTTGTCAACAGCGCGCTGGATGGACATGGTCACCCAGGTCGACAGGTCGATTTGTTCCAGCAGGGCGCCGTCGTGGTGAGCGGTTGCCTTGGTGCCGGTTTCAGCGATGAAGCGGAATGGGGAACCTTCGGTCAGGGTCGCGGTGCCGGCAGCGATCGAGGATGCTTTCCAGAACTTGGCAGCGGTTTCTTTCTGCTGCTTGAAGATCTTCTGCTGGTCGATGATCTTGGTCACGATGATGTACCAGGAACCGATCGACATGATCGACAGGATGATCAGGGTAGCACGGGCAACGAAGCCGGCTTCCCACACAGCGGAGATACCGAATGGGTTTTCGACTTCTTCTTTAGCGGCTGGAGCAGCTGGGGCAGCAGCTGGAGCGGCTGCTTCTGCTGCTGGAGCGGCTGCCGCGTCAGCTGCTGGAGCTGCAGGTGCGTCAGCGGCTGGAGCCGAAGCGGCTGCCGAGGCAGGCGCGTCAGCCATTGCTGGGGCGCTTACCAGGGCGGTAGCTGCGGTCACCGAGAACAGCACAGCGGCCAGTACAGCGGACAAACGGGTATTCTTAAACATGCTTCCTCCAAATTTGAAAAATAATCAGTTCGCTGGCTTAAACGACAACGGACTTACTTAGTTGCGAGACGGTGTTCTGCCTCAGGTTTATTCCAGCGTCCAGACGTATTGCATCTGTTGCCAGGTTTCTTGTGGATGGCCATCCACGGTGGCTGGCTTGAATTTGCACTTGGAAATACCGACGACGGCAGCCTTGTCCAAATCACGGAAACCACTAGATTTAACTACTTTCGAATCGCCGACACGGCCGTCCGCACTGATCAGGAACGACAGGGTCACCGTACCGGTTTCTTCGTTACGCAGCGAGGACTTCGGCCACTCTGGCTTGGCGCAGGTGCTGAAGTCAACCACAGCCGGGGATTTCACACCAGTTGCCGGAGGGGCAGCAGGTGCTGGTTGTGCCGGAGGGGCTGGACGAATATCGGTAGTTGCCGGCTTCTGGTTGGTCGCGTTGGCGATCACGTTCTGCGCTGGCGGCGGTTGCTGCACGTTCACTTCAACCGGAGGAATGAATGGCGGTGGTGGTGCCTTCATCTCTGGTGGAGGTGGCGGTGGCGGCAGTTCTTTTGGCGGAGGCGGGGCGACCTCCTCGATGATCTTGGTCTCCACCGGTTCGATCATCTTGCTAATCATCTTCTTGCCCAGGCCGGATACGATGCCGTAACCAGCAATCACGTGCAGGATTACGACGAACGCGATGCCCGTATAGTTCTTCTTCCCGGCAATTTTCTCGTTATCACTGAAATTCATGCCTGCTTTCTCCAATACCAACTCTTGTGTTGCTACTTTAAACCCCCAAAATGGCGACACAAAGCTACAGCCGCATCCGGGACGTCGGCGAATTATACATACGAATTTTGGATTTTTGCATAGAATTTTGTCCCGAAAACCGTTTAAATTTCATGCCCTTAGCCCCATATTGGCAGGCTGTTACCAGACTACTCCGAAGTGGTCTGGCAGAAAAAGCAAGAGAAAATTGACCATTTTTTCGCCCCTGCGATTGATCTTCATCACTTTTTCTTTAAGACGAAAGATTGCTCGCCAACAGGGTCGGCGAAGCTAAGGAAATTTGGCGAAGTGTGTTGCTTCGACGTAACTCTGTCAAAAGCGGCCCTCAGATCACCCGGTTGCGCTTTTCGCGCTTGCACTCGATGGTGCTGATCACCTGGCCATCCGGCGCGACCGTATCCAGGTGAACGTCAAATCCCCAGAGGCGGGCCACGTGCTTCAGTACTTCATTGGCCTGCTGGTTGAGGGGGCGGCGGTTGTACTGCGTGTGGCGCAGTGTCAGGGCACGGTCGTCGCGGGTATTGACCGACCACACCTGTATATTAGGCTCGCGGTTGCCCAGGTTGTACTGGTCGGCCAGCATTTGCCGCACGTAGCGGTAGCCCAGTTCGTCATGGATGGCGGAAACAGCCAGCTTGTCGTTCTTGTCGTCATCTAATACAGCAAAAAAGTGGAACTCGCGGATCAGGCGCGGCGAAAGATATTGCGCAATGAAGCTTTCATCTTTGAAGTTGCGCATGGCGAAGTCGAGCGTCTTTTTCCAGTCGCTGCCGGCAATATCAGGGAACCATTCCCGGTCTTCGGGCGTCGGGTTCTCGCAGATGCGGCGGATGTCCGACATCATCGCGAAGCCCAGGGCATAAGGATTGATCCCATTATAGTAAGGGCTATGTACCGGCGGCTGGTACACCACATTGGTATGGCTCTTGAGGAATTCCATCATGAAGCCATCGCTGACCACGCCTTCGTCGTACAACTGGTTAAGGATGGTGTAATGCCAGAACGTGGCCCAGCCCTCATTCATCACCTGGGTCTGGCGCTGCGGGTAGAAATACTGGCTGATCTTGCGCACGATGCGCACGATTTCGCGCTGCCAGGGTTCCAGCAGCGGCGCGTACTTCTCTATAAAGTACAGCAGGTTTTCTTCCGGCTCGGGCGGAAAGCGCGGCGTTGGCTTGTCGACCGCTTCTTCCTCGCGCCGCGGCACGGTGCGCCACAGTTCATTGATCTGCGATTGCAGGTAAGCTTCGCGCTCTTTCTGCTTGGCTTGCTCTTGTGCCAGCGACAGTTTGGCAGGCCGCTTATAACGGTCGACCCCATAGTTCTGGATCGCGTGGCAAGAGTCGAGCAGTAACTCGACGGCGTCAATGCCGTGCCGCTGTTCGCATTCGGTGATGTAGTTCTTGGCGAACAGCATGTAATCGATAATGGCGTCGGCATCGGTCCAGGTCTTGAACAGATAGTTGCCCTTGAAGAAGGAATTGTGCCCATAGGCAGCATGCGCAATCACCAGCGCCTGCATGGTCAGGCTGTTTTCCTCCATTAAATAGGCGATGCAGGGGTTGGAATTGATGACGATCTCATAGGCCAGCCCCATCTGCCCGCGCTTGTAGCCTTTCTCGGTTGCCAGGAAATGCTTGCCAAAGGACCAGTGCGCATAGGAGACCGGCATGCCTACCGAGGTGTAGGCATCCATCATTTGCTCGGCAGTAATGATCTCCAGCTGGTTCGGATACGTATCCAGCCCGAAGTTTTGCGCCACGCGGCGAATTTCCTCGTGCGCCTGCTCGATCAGTTCAAACGTCCATTCGGATTGCTCCGGCAGGGCGCGTGGATGCGGGGGGCGCTTGGTCATCTGGTTCATTTTGGCTGCTTCTTGAACAGTTCGCGGAACACCGGGTAAATATCAGCCGGCGTGACTATCTTCTGCATGGCGAAGTGCTGGTGGTATTCTGGTATCTGGGCGTATTGCTCCCACAGGTTTTGCGGCGGGCCGTCGGTGATCTCGACGTAAGTGTAGTACTGCACCTTGGGCATGATCGTATTGACCAGCAGTTGCCGGCACAGCACCGAATCGTTATCCCAGTTGTCGCCGTCGGACGCCTGCGCCACGTAAGCATTCCAGCTGCCGCCGCCGAAGCGCTCGTCGATGATCTTGTTCAAGAGGTGCAGGGCGGAGGACACCACGGTGCCGCCCGATTCGCGCGAGTGGAAGAATTCATTCTCGTCCACTTCCGACGCCGCCGTATGGTGGCGGATGAAGACCACCTCGATCTTGTCGTAGACGCGCTTGAGGAACAGGTAAAGCAGGATGAAGAAGCGCTTGGCCGTATCCTTGCGCTGCTCGTCCATTGAGCCCGACACGTCCATGATGCAGAACATTACGGCCTGGGTCATCGGCTTCGGCACCTTGATGCGGTTGGAATAGCGCAAGTCGAAGGGGTCGATATAGGGGATGGCCAGCAGCCGGGTGTGCAGGTGGTGGATCAGCTTTTTCAGTTCGATCACCTGCGGATCGTCCAGCGGGGCGCCGGCCACCAGCAATTCCTCCAGCTCGCGCTCGGCCTCGATCAGGCGCTTGCGCGAACTGCCGCCCACCGCGATGCGGCGGCCGAGGGCGCCGCGCAGGGAGCGCAGCACGTGGATATTCGACGGCGTGCCGGACACCGTGTACCCCGCCCGCTGCGGCTTGAATTCCGTGGTCGCCGTGAGCTGGGTCTTGATCATATGCGGCAATTCCAGGTCTTCGAAGAAGTAGTTCATGAATTCTTCGCGCGACAGTTCGAAGATGAAATCATCTTCGGTGGTCTGGTCGCTGTTGCCTGCGCGGCCACGGCCGCTGCCCCCGCCGCCTTTGGGGCGGTTGATCAGGTCGCCTTTCTGGTATTCCTCATTGCCCGGGTTGACCACTTCCCAGACGCCGCCATGGGCGTGGCCGAACGAGGGCTCGTTCACGTCCTTGACGGGAATAGATACTTTTTCGCCATTCTCGATGTCGGTAATCGAGCGCCCCTTGATGGCGCGCCCGACAGCATCCTTGATCTGGCCCTTGTAACGCCGCAAAAATCGTTCGCGGTTGACCGCGGACTTGTTCTTGCCCTGCAAACGACGGTCGATGAGGTAAGTCATGTGCCTCCTGCCTGCTTGATTGGCGCGTCCTGATTATCCCACTTCTCAATCAGGACGACTTCCTCACGCGCAGATACCATTCGCACAGCAGCCGGACTTGCTTGGCCGTGTATCCTTTTTCCACCATGCGCGCCACGAAGTCGGCGTGCTTGTTGGCGTCCTCGGCACTGGCCTTGGCGTTGAAAGAGATCACCGGCAGCAGTTCCTCCGTATTGGAGAACATTTTCTTCTCGATCACTGTGCGGAACTTCTCGTAACTGGTCCAGGCCGGGTTCTTGCCGCCGTTATTGGCGCGTGCCCGCAGCCCGAAGTTGACGATCTCATTACGGAAGTCTTTCGGGTTCGAAATCCCGGCCGGCTTCTCGATTTTCTCCAGTTCGTTGTTCAGCGATTCGCGGTCGAAGCTTTCGCCGGTATCCGGGTCGCGGTATTCCTGGTCCTGGATCCAGAAGTCGGCAAAGGTCACGTAGCGGTCGAAGATGTTCTGGCCGTATTCGGAGTAGCTCTCCAGGTAGGCAGTCTGGATTTCCTTGCCGATGAACTCGACATAGCGCTGGGCCAGGTGCTCTTTTATATAGGAGAAGTACTTTTGCTCGGTCTCCGGCGGGAACTGCTCGCGCTCTACCTGCTGCTCGAGCACGTAGAGCAGGTGCACCGGGTTGGCAGCCACCTCGGTCGAGTCGAAGTTGAAGACCTTGGACAGGATCTTGAAGGCGAAACGCGTCGACAGCCCGCTCATGCCCTCGTCGACCCCGGCATAGTCCACATATTCGTGGATGGACTTGGCTTTCGGGTCGGTATCCTTGAGGTTTTCGCCGTCGTACACCAGCATCTTGCTGAAAATACTGGAGTTTTCCGGCTCTTTCAGGCGCGACAGGATGGCGAACTGCGACATCATGCGCAGCGTGCCCGGGGCGCAAGGCGCCTTGTCGAGCGAGGAATTGTGCAGCAGCTTCTCGTAAATCTTGATTTCGTCGGTGACGCGCAGGCAGTACGGCACCTTCACTATATAAATACGGTCGAGGAATGCCTCGTTATTGCGGTTATTCTTGAAGCTCTTCCATTCCGACTCGTTCGAGTGCGCCAGGATGATGCCTTCGAACGGGATGGCGCCGAAGCCTTCGGTACCCTTGTAGTTGCCTTCCTGGGTGGCGGTCAGCAGCGGGTGCAGCACCTTGATCGGCGCCTTGAACATCTCGACGAATTCCATCAGGCCCTGGTTGGCCAGGCACAGGCCGCCGGAATAACTGTAGGCGTCCGGATCGTCCTGGGCATAATCTTCCAGCTTGCGGATATCGACCTTGCCGACCAGGGAGGAAATGTCCTGGTTGTTCTCGTCGCCCGGCTCGGTTTTGGAAATGGCGGTCTGTTTCAGCACCGAAGGGTAGCGCTTGACCACGCGGAACTGGTTGATATCGCCATTGAATTCGTGCAGGCGCTTGACCGCCCAGGGCGAAGGAATATTGCGCAGGTAGCGGCGCGGGATGCCGTAATCCTCTTCCAGGATGGTGCCGTCTTCCGCCTCGCTGAACAGGCCGAGCGGCGATTCGTTCACTGGCGAACCCTTCAGGCAGTAGAACGGCACTTCTTCCATCAATTGCTTGAGCTTTTCCGCAATCGAGGATTTGCCGCCGCCGACTGGGCCCAGCAGGTAGAGGATCTGCTTGCGCTCTTCCAGGCCTTGCGCGGCATGGCGGAAGTAGGCGACCACCTGTTCGATGACGTCTTCCATGCCGTAGAACTCACGGAAGGCTGGATAAATCTTGATGACCTTGTTGGCGAAGATGCGGGACAGGCGCGTATCGTTGCGCGTATCAACCAGCGTCGGTTCGCCAATCGCAGCCAGCATGCGTTCCGCCGCGGAAGCGTAGGTCAGGCGGTCCTTCTTGCAAAGCGCGAGGTATTCGGAGAGGGACATCTCCTCTTCCTTGGTGCGCTCATACCGTGCTGCGTAGTTGTCAAAAATGGTCATGTGAATGTCCTTTATTGAAAAATCTACTAGTCACATGGTCGGCAGTCGAAGCGTGGGCTGCAGGCCTGCTCAATGCTTTGCCAGCTTGCCTGAGTTGCCAGGGATTGCCCGAGGCTCGGAGCTGGATCATTATTAGCCGGCGGGGGGATGGTTGCCGGGCTCGAAACGCATCTTACGTTGATGAAATTTATTATTGCTCTATTGGATCTAGAAGTAAAGCCAGTGCTTCGTCCCCTCGCGCAATGGCACCACAGTAGCACGGCTGGCCCGACTCTGCAGCACACTTAATTGAAGTAAGATGCCAATCCATGCCCATCGCAAGAGAGAAAAAAAATGACCACCCAAATGCGCTCCATCGTGCAAAACATGCCGAAGGCGGAATTGCACATCCATATCGAAGGCTCGCTGGAACCCGAGCTGATTTTCGCGCTGGCCGAACGCAATGGCGTCAAGCTGGCCTACCCCTCGGTGGAGGCGCTGCGCGCCGCGTATGCTTTCACCAACCTGCAATCCTTCCTCGACATCTACTACGCCGGCGCCAGCGTGCTGTTGAAAGAGCAGGATTTTTATGACATGACAATGGCTTACCTGCAGCGCGCCAAGGCCGACCATGTGCGCCATGCAGAAATTTTCTTCGACCCGCAGACCCACACTGCGCGCGGCGTGCCGATCGGCGATGTAATTAATGGTATCCATCGCGCCTGCGCGGAAGGGCCGATCAGCGCGAAACTGATCCTGTGCTTCCTGCGCCACCTGAGCGAGGAAGACGCGATCGCCACGCTGGAAGCGGCGCTGCCATACCGCGACAAGTTCATTGGCGTCGGCCTCGATTCTTCCGAAGTCGGCCACCCGCCGGAAAAATTCGCCCGCGTGTTCGCACGCGCGCGCGACCTGGGCCTGCACCTGGTGGCGCATGCCGGCGAAGAGGGGCCGCCAGCCTATATCGAAACCGCCGTCGACTTACTGAAAGTGGAGCGCATCGACCATGGCGTGCGCTGCCTGGAAGATCCGGCATTGACGCGCCGCCTGGCCGCGCTGCGCATGCCGCTGACCGTGTGCCCGCTGTCCAACACCAAGCTGCGCGTGTTCGACCAGATGAAGGACCATAACCTGCTGGAGCTGCTTGATGCCGGACTGGTGGCGATGGTCAATTCCGACGACCCGGCTTATTTCGGCGGCTATATGAACGACAACTTCGTCGCCGTGTTCGACGCGCTGCCGCTGGGCCTGGCCCATGCGCACCAGCTGGCACGCAACAGCTTCGAAGCAGCCTTCCTTCCAAAGGACGAAAAGCAGAAGTTCCTGGACGAAGTAGACACCTATTTCTCTGCCTTTAACGTGGTTTAACGTGGTCTGACAATCAATGTTTCGACAAGCCCTGAGGATGACGGCGCGCGACTGGCGCGCCGGGCAGTTGCGCTTCCTGCTGGTGGCGCTGGTAGTGGCAGTAGCGGCGCTGTCGGCCGCCGGTTTCTTCATCGATCGCCTGCGCAGCGGGCTGAATCGTGATGCGCACCAGTTGCTGGGCGCCGACCTGGTGGTGGTGGCCGACAATCCGGTGCCTGCCGCCTGGCGCGAGGAGGCGCTGCGGCGCGGCCTGCTGGTGGCCGATACGCTGGCCTTCCCCAGCATGGCGCAAGCAGGGCAGGGTGATGCGGCCCGCTCCGTGCTGGTGACGCTGAAAGCCGTCAGCCCGGGCTATCCGCTGCGTGGCCGCGTCAAGGTCAATACCGATATCGCACAAGCCAATGAAAGCATCGGCGCCCCGGCGCCTGCGGCACCGGAGCCTGGCACCATCTGGATCGATCCGGCGCTGGCTGCCGCGTTGGACGTCGCGGTCGGCGGCACGGTGCAACTGGGCGACAAGCAGTTCCGTGTGACGCAGCTGATTGCAGCGGAACCCGATCGCGGCGGTGGCTTCATCAATTTTGCACCGCGCGTTTTCCTCGCCTTGTCCGATATGCCTGCAACCAACCTGGTGACGGAAGGCTCGCGCGTCGGCTACCGCTTGCTGGTGGCCGGTCCTGGCGCCAGCTCCAGGCCAACGCAGGAATATGGCGATTGGCTGAAAGCCCTGATCAAGAAGGACAATGTGCGCGGCGTGCGCCTCGAATCGCTGGAAGAAGGGCGCCCCGAGATGAGCGCCACGCTCGACCGCGCGGACCGCTTCCTGTCGCTGGTCGGCCTGCTGTCGGCCATGCTGGCTGCCGTGGCGGTAGCGATGGCAGCGCGCCGCTTCATGCAGCGCCACCTCGATTCCTGCGCCATGCTGCGTTGCCTGGGCCTGACCCAGAACCAGGTGACGGTGATCTACCTCGTCGAATTCCTGCTGGTCGGCCTGGCCGGCAGCCTGATCGGCGTGCTGGTCGGCTTTGGCGCCCACTACGTGCTGCTGCAACTGCTCGGCAGCCTGGTGGCGACCGATATTCCGGCGCCGACCATCCTGCCGGCGCTGCAGGGCCTCGCCACTGGCATGATCCTGCTGGCCGGCTTCGCGCTGCCGCCTATCCTGCAATTGCGGAACGTGCCGCACAACCGCGTGATCCGCCGCGAAGCCGCCGCACCCAAGCCGGCAGCGCTGGCGACGTACGGCCTTGGCATTGCCGCTTTCGGTGCGCTGCTGCTGTGGCAATCGAATGACGTCAAGCTCGCGGGCGTGACCGGTGGCGGCTTCCTGCTTGGTTTCGCGGTGTTTGCTTTGGTAGGCTGGCTTGGCCTGCAAGCCCTGCGCCCGCTGCGCAATGCTTTCCCGCACCAGTCCTGGCGTTTCGCGGTCACCTCGCTGCGCCGCCGCCCTGGCGCCACCGTGGTGCAGGTCGTTTCGCTGTCGCTTGGCCTGATGGCGTTGCTGCTGTTGACCGTGGTGCGCGGCGATTTGATGTCCGCGTGGCGCAATACCATGCCGCCGGATGCGCCGAACCGTTTCATCATCAACATCCAGCCGGACCAGAAGGACGCGATCGCGGCGCGCCTGAAAGAAGCCGGCGTGAAGGAGGTGCCGCTGTTCCCGATGATCCGCGGCCGCCTGGTAGCGGTGAATGGCAAGGCCGTTACCAGCGAGACCTATACCGACGAACGGGCGAAAGGCCTGGCCGAACGCGAATTCAACCTGTCGACGATGACGGAACTGCCGGCTCAGAACCAGGTCACGTCAGGCAAATGGTCGATGAGCGGCACTGCAGGTGAAGCATCGGTCGAGGAAGGCATTGCCAAGACGTTGGGACTGAAGCTGGGCGACACCATGCGCTTCGACATCGCCGGCTCGCCTGTGGAGGCCAAGATCACCAGCTTGCGCAAGCTCGAATGGGGCTCGATGCGGGTGAACTTCTTTGTCATCATCAACCCTGCCGTGATGGCAGACACGCCGCAAACCTGGATTACCTCTTACCACTTGCCGAAGAATGCCCTGGCGGCCGGCAATGCGCTGTCACGCGAATTTCCCAACCTGACCATCATCGACGTCGGCGGCATCCTGCGCCAGTTGCAATCCGTGCTGGATCAGGTGATCCAGGCGGTGGAATTCCTGTTCGCGTTCACCTTGCTGTCCGGCGTGCTGGTGCTGTATGCGGCCCTAATGGGCTCCCAGGACGAACGCCGGCGCGAAGCCGGCCTGCTGCGCGCCCTTGGCGCGACCCGCCGCCAACTCTCGCAGGCCCAATTAATCGAGTTCATGCTGGTCGGCGGGCTCGGTGGCCTGCTGGCCGCTACCGGCGCCGGTTTGATGGGATGGGGCCTGGCAACCTACCAGTTCAAGTTCGCCTGGACTTTCAGTCCGTGGGTCTGGCTGGCAGGATTGCTGGCAGGCGCGACCTGCGCCGTGATCGGCGGCTGGCTTGGCCTGCGCAATGTCCTGAATCACCCCCCACTGCAAACGCTGCGAGAGGCGTAAGGCAGAGTCCGTGTCACACCTTGGGGTCACACCCCAAGTGTGACACG
>JBCNOP010000082.1:0-19801 GCA_039593775.1 Pseudoduganella sp. | reverse complement strand
GCTGTATTCTTCGTTCGCCGAAAAGCTCTTGTGGGGCAGCAAGGTGCTCGGCGTACGGGTAGAGCTGGCAAAGGCTGATGCGGCGGTGGTCAAGCGCCTGGTGAAACAGGCATGGGAACACAAGGCGTCGAAACGCCAAAGCGCCTGAAGTGCCGCTCTTTGAAGTGGCGAGCAAAACACGGTAACTATTTAGTGCGTGGAAGTCGAGCGCTTGTCGTCAGTTGGCCGCAAGCCGACATCTGAGTTTTCTTGAAGGAGTAATTACTGGCATGAATCCGGTCCACTGGCAGAGAACTTTCGCTTCATTTCAGCCGAACTGATTTCGCGACTATTTGCCAGCTTCGACTGGCGGCCGCGTTCAGTTGCGGCTTACCTCGTTGCAGTTTCGGGTAAATCAGAATTTACGTGTGTGATTCATAGACATCGTTTCAACTAAAATGACGCTATGGACGCCGATATTCGGAAGCGACTGCGATGGGTGCAGTTGTACGAGGAGTTGGGCAACGCAGGTGTGGTCTGCCTGCGCTGTGGCATTTCGCGGCCTACGCTTCGCAAATGGTGGACCCGTTATCAAGCGCTTGGAGAAGAAGGGCTACGTGAAGAAAGTCGCCGCCCCAAATCATCGCCGGCCAAGAAGGTCTTTTCCGATCAAGAGAAGCTGATTGCAGATCTTCGGAAACGCAAACTAGGGCATCGTCGCATTCAAAACGAGCTGCATCGGCTGTACGAAATTTCCCTGTCAACGGCGACAATCCACAAAGTCCTTGAGCGCCTTAAGAAGCCATTCCTGAACCAGAAACGGACCTTCAGGAAGCAGATCACCAGGTACAGCCGCCCTGTTCCAGGTGACCGCGTGCAAATGGATGTCTGCAAGATCGCACCGGGACTCTATCAATACACTGCCATAGACGACTGCAGCCGCTACAAGGTCCTCCGGCTGTTCAAGCGGCGAACAGCAAACTCCACGCTGGAATTTTTCGATGCGGTCATTGAAGAAATGCCCTTCGCTATTCAACGAATCCAGACCGATCGGGGCAGAGAATTCTTTGCTACGAAATTTCAAGAGCGCCTGCTTGAATGGGGAATCAAATTTCGCCCAATTAAGCCTGCGTCGCCACATTTGAACGGCAAGGTAGAACGATCGCAACGCACTGACCTTGACGAATTCTATTCAACCGTTGATCTCAAGGATCCGGCCCTTCCGGAACTTCTCGGTGACTGGCAGCAGTATTACAACTGGGAACGCCCACATAGCTCTCTTGGAGGCAAGACGCCGATTGAGCGACTCACCGAGCTGCTGGATAAGGCGCCACTCTGGGAGGAAGTTATAGCGAACTTTGATCGGGCCAAAGAGCGCGTTCAAGAACAAAACTATCGTGATGAACTCGCCCTTCGAAAATTGAAACGATGTCTATGAATCACACAATTTACGACCTTGATCGGCCGCCTTTTGCTACGAAGCGATGTGTGTTACGCCGGAATGGCATATCGCGTCGCACTGGCGACCATAAATTCCGACGAGTCAGTTGCTTTTCTTGAGGAATACTTGTCCTATTACCTTACCCAGCCTCACCTTTGGTTCGACCAGGCGAGCGCAATGGCCGCGCTTTCCTATCTTGATAAAGTCAATGCTACGGAACGAGCTGCCGGCTTTCATGGTGAATGCACAAAGTTCGTAGCGAACAAGACAAACTGGAATCTTGATGAGAGCATAGTCCGTTTTACGCAGTCCATGAATCACGTCGAGAGCCTCAGGTCGCGCGTCGCTTTTGCTGCCGTCACTTAGGTTTTTCCCCGGTCAGAGAACTGATGACGAGCGCGGGTATAAGCAAAGAATATTTTTCATTCGCTTTCAACCATTCCAAGCAGATAAGGTCCGGTACAAGATCACATACTCGCAATCCAGTTTTCAAATTCCGTGGTCAGACCTGGTGGATTTGCACGGCAGGTCTGCATGGCAATTTCATCGCAATATTCAAGTTCATGCACGACAATGGGGACCGGTTTGGAAAACGTTCGCTCGATCACCCTTGTTGCATGCAATGCCTGCGCTATCCGGACACAGGCGTCCGCGAAGTAGGCAGTAATTCGATCCGCTATCTGCATGCATTGATCGAAGTCTGCTTCTTCCTCTTCATCGGAGTACCAGAGACCGCTTGATTTTAGTTGACCTTCCAGCAGGAGCCTGCCTGGAGTCTCCGGTTCGGCAATGAACTTTAGCTCGTTCTGGAGCCAAAAAGCGAAATTCCATTTCGCTTCTTCAATACCTGATGCTGATGGGGCGCTCGCCATCGCGTGCGCCAAAGTGTTATAACCTAGTTGAAGAACGGGATATCGGGGATCGTCGTCGATGTTGAATACATAGAACGAAAGCACATAGATATCGGGATTGACGCTTGTGTCGACATTCGCCAATGCCGTGCAAATTTCATCGTAGGCGAATTTCTCAAATTCATTCATTGAGCATGTGATTGAAGTGTTTGGAAAGCCATGCAAACCGCCTGCTGCAGACCGTTCTCAGTCGCAAGTGAGTTTATCTCATTTGACTGCTGCGCGGATAATCAGGCTGGAACACGATACCAGATCGAACCACAGCAAACGTCAAGTGAACCAGTTTGCGTATGACCGCTCCAATCAGCAATGACAGCCGGCTATAGAGAGCGCTTCAAGTTGCTCGGTTCCCGGCTCGAACTGCGGTAGCCTCAGATACAGTCCGGACTTTCAGATGGAAATGAGCAAGGGCACCAATCTGACAAGCAGGGTCGAACCCTAAGATCAAGTTATGTGTCGCCTTGCCGGGTCGCGCCATCTCGGGACCACATTACCACTGGATCGGCACCTTCAATATACGAGTTCAAGTTTGAGAAAATTCCGCAGATGCTCGTACTCCGAAAGCGACCATTCGCCCCTTCAAATCGACCATTCGTCGGCTCGGCCAACTGTGCAGGGCAGGGCGGCATTAGCATCCAGATTTTTAAGGAGGCCAGGCTGTGACGAAACTACCCGCAATTCTCTTCGCATCACTCTCCCTGCTGCAAGCTAGCTGCGCGATGGCGGAATCGACGTTCGAGCAGCGTCTTGATGCCGCGCTGGCGCCCATGTTCAAGCCGAACTGGCCAGGCGCCACGGTGATCGTTACGCGTGATGGCAAGCCGGTTTTCCGCAAGGCTTATGGTTTGGCCAATGTGGCGGAGAGCACGCCGATGCAGCCGGACATGCAACTGCGCATAGGCTCCATCACCAAGCAGTTCACTGCAGTCGGCATACTGATGCTGGCGGAGCAGGGCAAGCTCTCGGTAAAGGACGATGTGCGCAAATACTTGCCGGACTTCCCGGACAAGGGCAGCGCCATCACCATCGAGCATCTGCTGCAGCACACCTCCGGCATTCCAAACTACACCGCGCTGAAAGCCTTTCGCAGCCTGCCGGATGAGGGCGTGACCCTTGCCCAGGTGTTCGACGTCTTTGCCAGGGAGCCGCTGGACTTCGCGCCAGGCGAGCGTTATAGCTACAGTAATTCAGGCTACTTCCTGCTTGGCCTCATCATCGAAAAACTGTCCGGCCTGAAGTATCACGACTACATCGCAAAAAACATCTTCGAGCCGCTGGGCATGCGGGACACTGCGCATGAAGGTTACGAGCGCAGCGCCAAACGGCACATCAAGGGCCACCGCCTGAACGGACAAGAGATCGTGGCCGTGAAGGACATTGACGTGACACTGGCCTATTCGGCGGGCGCGCTGGTGAGCACGGCGGACGATATGGCACGCTGGGATGCCGCCGTCAGCAACGGCAAGCTGCTCAAGCCAGCCACCTGGCGCCAGGCCTTCACCTCATGCCGCCTGCTGCAGGATGCTCCGTGCAACTACGGCTACGGATGGAATATCGGCACCCTGGCGGGCCACAAGATGATCCACCACGGCGGTTCAATCCCTGGCTTCACCGCGCAAGCCTTGCGGCTGCCGGACGACAAAGTGTTCGTGGCGGTGCTTACCAATGGCAACGGCGGCGCAGTGAACACGCCGGTGATCGCCTACAAGGCGGCAGGCATTGCGATTGGCCAGCCGTTCGTCGACTTCAAGCCGATTGCGCTGGCGCCGGAGGCGCTGGACGCGTTTGTCGGTACTTACGTTGGCGCGGACAAAGTCAAGCGCGTGGTGCGCCGCGATGGCGACAAGCTGCTGATGCAGCGCGACGGCCGTGATGCTGCGCCAATCATGGCGCATGCGCCGGACAGCTTCTTCATGGAAGGTTCCTTGGCGAGCCTGGAATTCCAGCGCGGCGCGGACGGCAAGGTCCACAGCCTGCTGGTGCGCCAGCCTGGCGCGGACGAAACCGCACTGCGCCAGTAAAAAGAGGCCGCCAGCTTCACTGATGGCTGGCGGCCCAGACGTGCCCGCGGCTAGCGCGTCATGAGGGAGGCATAGGCCAGCGGTTTATCTGGCAGGTCCTCATCTAGATAAGCTATGCTGCCGCTGACATAGCCTTGGCGCGAGATGACGATGTTCAGGGTCATGGACTTATCGACCGATTCGAACATGTTTTCGCCCGTTGCTATGATCTCTCTTTCCCTTTGTTTGCCCACCTGTGCGTACAGGTGGTTGGCGATGCGGTTGATGTACATTTTCTTGCCATTGGAAAGATAGTACTCGCCCTTGTAGGCATGCAGGTCGTCCGGCCAGATGAAGTATGGCTCGGGTTTGGCGGCCGGAACGATCACGCGGCCGACATCGGGTTGTTGCTGCGCCAGGGCTTGCGTACAGCAGACTGCAAGCCCCAGTATCGCAATCATTCTTTTCATGGGCGCCTCCTCTTTTCAGCGTGAGGCGAATTCCACCAGCACAGGAAGTGAACCTGTGCTGCGGCTGCTATCGACATAAGCTACATTGCCGGTGATCTGGCCGTCCCAGGTGTATTTGATGTGGACGGAAAGCTGGCCGTCCCGCGCACTGAATTTGCGCAAGCCTGTGGCGATCATCTCGTGCTTCGGTAGTGAGCCAATCTGGCCGTACATCCTGGCTCCTTGCCTGGTGAGGTACAAGGTCTTGCCGTTGGCGAGCTGGTAATCGCCAATATATTCAAGGATTTCGTCGGGCCACAAAGTCAGTGGCTTCACGTCCTTCTGGGCCGGCACTACGACTGTTTCGACCGAAGTCTGGCTTTGGGCGGTAATGCTAAAAGCGAAGAAGCCCAGGCCGCACGCGAGCAATAGGCGTTTCACGATAGCCTCCCATTGGGTCACCGTGACGCAAACCGAATGCTGATGACCTTAGGTTCCAGGCCTGCCGTTGCGGGCGCTTCGTCGACATAGTTCAAGCTGCCGCCGACGGAATCGTCATTTGCCCACACGAGTTCCATCCACATCTTGCCATCGAGTGCCTGGAATTTGCCGTTGCCGGCGCGCGTGATTTCGTGTTCGCTCTGTTCGTCGACCCGCGCATACATCCGCGTTGCTTTGCGAATCAGGTAGAGCGTCTTGCCATTCGAGAGATCGTATGCGCCTTTGTACTTGCTGAATTCATCAGGCGACATATAGCTGCGTTGAACCTCTTTCGAGGCGGGGATTAAAACTGTTTGATCGGATCCTTCTGCGTACGCCGTAAGGGCGAGCGCAAACAGGCAGCCGGTAGCCACTAACCGCTTCATGATTGCCTCCATTTTTTTGGTGTGGCCAGGTCTCTAAAATTGCCTGGCTCTTTCAATATAATGCCCGGTTGGGCAGGTTGCTACCCCTGCGTCACCCTGATTTGTGATCGAGGCGCGTAGGCATTCGCTCGCGTTCAACGCGAGGCTATTGAAAGGGGCGCATGCGCCGGCTGCTGGCCGGCCACGCTAGGCGAAAAGTTCAGTTCACCGGTGGCGGTATCGTCGTTGATCCAGACGATGTTCATATCCAGGCTGCCGTCGGCTGCAGTGAACTTGCCGTCGCCTTGCCAGAAGATTTGCTGCCGTGGGTGCTGGCCGACTTGCGCGTAGAGGCGGGCTGCGCCGCGCGACAAAATGAGGGTCTGGCCATTGGACAGGGCGTAGGCGCCCTGATATTGATAGAACTCTTGCGGTGAGATGAGCTTGCGTTCCAAATTCACTTGCTTCTGCGCGGGCACAACCACCGATTGGTCAGCGCCGGTGCTGCTTTGTCCTGCTGCGCTAGCAGCGAGCACAAATAGCCCGGCGGCAGCGAAGTATCGCTTCATGACTGCCTCCATTCGTGGACCAAGGGTGCCAGTTCTAAATTGTTGTCTGGCACTTTTCAATATAGCCTTGGCAGAGGCCGACGGAAGTTCAATATTTTGATGAAACCATCTGTGGCGATACCTTGCGCATATGCCCCATCAGCGTTGGTAGGTAACGCGATACACCTTGTGTGCGTGGTCGTCGGAAACCAGTATCGAACCATCGGGCATCACCGCGATATCGACCGGGCGGCCGCTGACTTCTTCGTTCTGCAGGAAGCCGTCGATGAAGGCGGTATCGCTGACCAGCTTGTTGCCATACAGGGTGATCAAGCGTACCTGGTAACCGATCTTGTTGCTGCGGTTCCATGAGCCATGTTCCGCGACCAGCAGCTGGTTGCGGTACTGCTCGGGGAACTGGCTGCCGGTGTAGAAGGCCAGGCCTAGCGGGGCTACGTGCGGGCCAAGTGCCGCCACGGGCGGGACGAAGGCCTCGCAGCTTTTGCCTTTGCCGAATTGCGGGTCGGGCAGTACGCCGCCGTGGCAGTAGGGGAAGCCGAAGTGCATGCCGGCTTTCGGCGCCACATTCAGTTCGCAGGAAGGCATGTTCTCGCCCATTTCGTCGCGGCCGTTATCGGTGAACCAAAGCTCTTTCGTTACAGGATGCCAGGTGAAGCCGACCGTGTTGCGCACGCCGCGCGCGTACAGTTCCCAGTTGCTGCCGTCGGGGTTCATGCGCCAGATCTTTGAGTAGGCTTCGTCCTCCTTGTCGCAGACGTTGCAAGGCGCACCGATCGGCACGTACAGCTTGCCGTCCGGGCCGGCCTTGATGTACTTGGCGCCATGCCAGGTTTCGGTCGGCAGGTCGTTCTTGATGACTTTGTAGGCCGGCTTGCTGGCGTAGGTCTTTTCGATGTCGTCGAACTTGATGATGCGCGAAATTTCGCCGACGTACAGCGCGCCGTTCAGCAGGGCGACGCCATTGGGATTGTTAAGGCCTTCGGCGACGGTGACGACTTTTTCGGCGACGCCGTCCTTGTTGGCGTCGACCAGGGCATAGACCTTGCCGGCTTTGGTGGAACCGACGAAGACCAGGCCGCTGTCGGTGACGGCCAATTCGCGCGCGCCTTCAACCTTGTCGGCATAGACCGAAATCCGGAAGCCTTTCGGCAGCTTGAGCGCTGCCAGGCCATTGGCTGGTGCCGTCGGCGCAGCGGCGGGAGCGGTACCGTTGTTGGCAGCGGCCTTGCGGGCGGCAGCATTGGCTGGCAGCAGGTATTCGGCCAACTGGTTGAGTTGGGCGCTGCTCAGTTGCTTGTCCCAGGCGGGCATGCCTTTATCGACTACGCCCTTGCCGATTACCCGCACCAGGTTAGCTTTGGTGGGCTGGCCGTGCAGCCACGTGGCATCGGCCAGGTTGGGGCCTGCGGCGCCTTCCAGGTCCTTGCCGTGGCATTGGGCGCAGTTGGCCTGGTAGAGCTTATGGGCGGCAGTAAGGTCGGGGGCAGCGACGGCAGGGGAGGAGAGCAGGGCAACGGCCAGGGCATGGGCGCCCAGCACCAGGAGTTTTTTATTCATTGTATTTCCCTCTGGAATGACGAAAAGGCAGGCGGATTATCCGCCTGTTCCCTGTTTTTTGCATTTCGTCGCATACGGCAGGACGGGGGCAGGGGGCGCCGATATGATGAAACCATCGAAAAACCAGTCATTTCGGGGAGCGCAAAAATGAACATCGCTAAAAACATGGAAGCCATCTTCCTGGCCACCCTCCTGGTCCTCGTTGGTATTAATATGGCAACCATCATTGCCACCAGCGCGGTTCCCGAGCTGCCCTTTGTCCTCGCGGCAGCCAACCTGTGACCATGCGCCGATGACTTACCAAGGATTCATGATGAAGAAACCATTCCAGATTGGCTTGCTGTTCACCGCATTCTGCCTGTTCCTGGGCTTGGCCCAGGCCGATGACACGACGACGGAAACGCGGGCCATCGACGCGCGGGTAGTGCGCGTCAAGCTCGACGGCGTGATCGACCTCAAGCTGCGCCGCGGCGATACCCCGGCACTCAACATTACCACCGACAAGCGCTATGTCAACAAAGTGACGGCCGTGCAGACCGGCGACACGCTCTACCTCGATACGGAAAGCCGCGGCGTCAAGCTCAAGTCTGCGGCGGTGAAGGTGGAGCTGGTGCTGCCGCAGTTGCGTGAACTGGTGTCGGAGGGCGTGGGCAGCACGGAGGTCAGCGGCTTTAGCGGCGAAAACATCGACCTGACCCTGGATGGCGCGGGCAGCATGAAGGTGGTCTGCGACTACAAGAAGCTCAAGGCCAACCTGGGCGGCGTGGGCAGCATGCATGTGTGGGTAACGGAGAACGAGAACGTCGACCTCGACCTGCAGGGCGCTGGCTACATCACCATCGGTGGCCGCAGCAAGAACCTGAAGGCGACGCTGGGCGGCCTGGGTGGCCTGAATGCGCAGCAGTTCAAGGCGGAAGACGTGAGCCTGGACTTGAGCGGCTTGGGCAACGCGACCATCAACGCGTCCAATAACGCCAACCTGAATTTGAGCGGACTGGGTTCCGTCACTGTGTACGGCAAGCCGACTACCCGCAACGTGAGCGTGGATGGCCTGGGCAAGGTGAGCTGGAAGTAAGAGACATTCTGCAGTGCATAAAAAGAGATAAATCTAAAGCACCATGAAAAAACTACGAGGCGTGTTAATCGCGCTCAGCATCGCACTAGGGCTTCAGGCCAGTGCGCATGCCGGGTTCGCGGAAGGGGCCACGGCGTATAACAACAAGAATTATGCGCTGGCCTATAAAGAGATCCTGCCGTTGGCCAAGGCGGGTAATACGGATGCCGAGCATTTGCTTGGCTTGATGTATTACATGGGCCGTGGCGTGCCGCAGGATTACAAGCAGGCGCTGACCTGGCATCGCAAGGCTGCCCTTAAGGGCAAGGCGGATGCGCAGTATGTGGTCGGGGCGATGTATTACACGGGCAATGCGGTGATCCAGGACCATAAGGAGGCGGTGACCTGGTTCCGTAAGGCGGCGGAGCAGGGGCACCCGGATGCGCAGCAGGTGCTGGGGCTGATGTACCGGTATCACATTGGCGGGATGCCGCAGGATAATGTGATTGCTTATATGCTGTGGAACCTGGCGGCGGCGGGCGGGTCGGCGAATGCGGCGGAGCAGAGGGCGGCCGTCGCGAGGGGGATGACGCAGGAGCAGATCGAGGAGGGGCAGGCCTTGTCGTCGGCATGGAAGCGGGGGACGCCGTTGCCTAGGTCGTCGCGGACTGGGGGCGGTTAAAACCGGTAAACCAGGGTCTGACCCGCAGGGTCAGACCCTGTCTGCTCATCTGCAGGCGGTTTGGGTTCGAAGCTTTTGACTTTCGGCGAAGATCAACAGCGCACAACCGCCCCCCGGGCCTCAAGACTGTACAGGGTTCGACCCTGCGGGTCAGACCCAGATTTACCGGGTTTGTTGTTATAATGCGCCCCGTCATTGGGGAGTAGCCTCTCCTCCACTCCCGGAGGAGGCATATGTCAACACACTTGGCCCACAGGCCATGGCATATGCGGTCCCATACTTGGCAAGACCTTTGACCACAGCGCCGCCGATTTAGGCCGGGGGCGAGCTGTGGTCATTCGTCCGTGCCCGGCCTGGATTAAAACAATGGAATCCCTCCTCGTCTCAACCGGCGTAGTCGCCCTGGCCGAAATCGGCGACAAGACCCAGCTGCTGGCCTTCCTGCTCGCCGCCCGCTTCAAGAAGCCTTTGCCGATCATCGCCGGCATCTTCATTGCCACCATTTTCAACCACGGCCTGGCCGGTGCGCTCGGCGCATGGATCACCTCCGTGCTGACGCCCGAAGTGCTGCGCTGGGTGCTTGGCCTGTCCTTCCTCGGCATGGCCGCCTGGACGCTGGTGCCGGACAAGATCGAGGAGGATGAAACCAGCGTCGCAACCCGCTTTGGCGTCTTCGGCGCCACCCTGGTCACCTTCTTCCTGGCCGAAATGGGCGACAAGACCCAGGTCGCCACTGTGGCCATGGCCGCCCATTACCCGGACCCGCTGATGGTGGTGGCCGGCACCACGCTTGGCATGCTGATTGCCGACGTGCCGGCCGTGTTCGCGGGCGACAAGCTGGCCGCGAAAATCCCACTCAAGCTGGTGCATGGCATTGCCGCTGCCATGTTCGCCGCGCTGGGCCTGGCGACCTTGTTTGGCATGGGCGCTCGCTTCGGCCTGTAAGCGCTACAATCGCCTCTTTCCCATAGAGGTGATGCCATGATGCGTGCGATCGAAATCCAGAAACCCGGCGCGGCCGATGTGCTGCGCTTGTGCGAGCGTCCGCTGCCGGTGGCGAAGGAGGGCGAGCTGCGCATCCGCGTGCATGCGGCTGGCATCAACCGGCCGGACGTGTTCCAGCGCATGGGCAGCTATGCTCCTCCGCCGGGCGCGACCGATATCCCGGGCCTGGAAGTGGCGGGCGAGATCGTTGATGGCGACCTGGCGGCCAGCGGTTTCAAGATCGGCGATATGGTGTGTGCGCTGGTGCAGGGCGGCGGTTATGCGGAGTACGTGACTGCGCCGGTGCAGCAGGTGCTGCCGGTGCCGCGCGGCCTGTCGCCGCTGGAAGCCGCTTCGCTGCCGGAAACCTTCTTTACCGTCTGGAGCAATGTGTTCGACCGCGCCGGGCTGGGCAAGGGCGAGACCTTGCTGGTGCAGGGCGGCACCTCGGGCATCGGCGTGACGGCGATCCAGCTCGCCCGCGCACTGGGCCACCGCGTGTTTGCCACGGCGGGCAGCGATGAGAAGGCGAGGGCGTGTGAAGCCCTGGGGGCGGCGCGCGGCATCAACTACCGCACCGAGGACTTTGCGGCCGTGGTGCGCGAACTGACCGGCGATACCGGGGTCGACGTGATCCTCGACATGGTGGGCGGAGATTACCTGCCGCGCGAAATTAGCTGCCTGGCCGATGACGGCCGCATCGCCATCATCGCGCTCCTGGGCGGCGCCAAGGGCACGCTGGACATGGGGCAGGTACTGAAACGCCGCCTGACTATTACCGGCTCGACCCTGCGCCCGCGCTCCGTCGCCTTCAAGGGTGCTATTGCGCGCCAGCTTCGGGAAAAAGTCTGGCCACTGATCGAGGCCGGCGACATCAAGCCCGTGATCTACGAAAGCTTCCCGCTGGAGCAGGCGGCCAAGGCGCATGCACTGATGGAAAGCAGCAACCACGTGGGCAAGATTGTGTTGCAAGTATTGTAAGTTCCCGGCGCATTCCTTGCCCGAGGGCAGCGGCCCGAGCTACAATTACGGGTTATTAAAAATTAAGCTACTATGCGCCGCAAACTCGTCATCGGTAACTGGAAAATGAACGGCAGCCGTGCCGCCAACACTACCCTGTTGGCAGGCATCAAGGCTGGCCTGGGTGATGCAAAGGCCGATACCGCGGTCTGCGTCCCGGCCCCATATCTGGCACAATGTCAGGCTGAACTCACTGGCAGCGCAATTGCCTGGGGTTCACAAGATGTGTCCGCCCACGCTGCGGGCGCCTACACGGGTGAAATCTCGGCAGCGATGCTGCTGGATTTCGGCAGCAAATTCGCCATCGTCGGCCACTCCGAGCGCCGTTCCTATCACAAGGAAAGCAGCGCCCTGGTCGCCCAGAAGGCGCTGGCTGCCGTGAATGCCGGCCTGGTGCCGGTGGTTTGCGTGGGCGAGACGCTGGAAGAACGCGAAGCAGGCAAGACCGCCGACGTGGTCGGCGAGCAGCTGGATGCCGTGCTGGAGGTGCTGGGCGCCGAACAGCTGGCAAAGATTGTGCTGGCGTACGAGCCTGTATGGGCAATCGGCACCGGCAAGACCGCCACCCCTGAAATGGCGCAGGAAGTGCATGCACTGCTGCGCGCCCGGGTGGCGAAGAAGGATGCGGCGTCTGCCGCCGGCATGCAGATCCTGTATGGCGGCAGCATGAAGCCGGAAAACGCCAAGGAGTTGTTGGCCCAGCCGGATATCGACGGTGGCCTGATTGGCGGTGCAGCACTGAAGGCGGCGGATTTCCTCGCCATCATCCATGCTGCATAAGCAGGGCAATTTTATTATTTAAGGACTAGCATGAACACTTTGTTCAATCTGATTATCGTAGTGCAGGTCATCTCCGCTGTGGCGATTATCGGCCTGGTATTGCTGCAGCATGGTAAGGGCGCCGACATGGGCGCGGCCTTCGGCTCGGGCGCTTCCGGCAGCCTGTTCGGCGCCTCCGGCTCCTCGAACTTCCTGTCCAAGTCGACGGCACTGGCGGCAGCGATCTTCTTCGGTGCCACCCTGGGCCTGTCGGTCCTGGCCACCAAAGGCAATGTCTCGGCGGGCGCCGGCGTGATGGATAACGTCAAGGCTCCGGTCCAGGCTCCAGCGCCAGTAGGCGGTGCGGCAGCGATCCCTTCGGCTGCTCCAGCTCCAGCTCCTGCTGCTCCGGCGGCTGCAACTCCAGCGCCTGTTGAGGCTCCGGCGGCATCCGTGCCAGCTGCTTCGGCACCTGCCGCGGCCGCTCCAGCTGCTTCGCCAGCGAAGTAAAACTGGCAACTTTGAACTTTTTGCCGTTTTTCTTCTTGATTATGCGCAATTTGCATTAACAAAGCGATGATCACAGTGTAGAATAGCGGCCTATTGCCGACGTGGTGAAATTGGTAGACACGCTATCTTGAGGGGGTAGTGGCGCAAGCTGTACGAGTTCGAGTCTCGTCGTCGGCACCAAAAAAGATCAAAAGCCAGCAGGTCGTTTGAATCGTAGATTCAGGGCTTAGCTGGTTTTTTTACGAGGATGTGTCGTTTGATCCTGGTCTCAGTAGCAAGTGATTGGGGTCGAGCGTAATTCAACTTAGCTGCTTACCCATCGTGAACCTCGAAAATTACTTCCCCGTCCTGTTGTTCCTTCTCGTCGGCCTTGGCGTCGGCGTCGCCCCGCAAGTGCTGGGCCATCTCCTTGGCCCGAACAAGCCCGATGCGGCCAAGCTTTCCCCATTCGAGTGCGGCTTCGAAGCTTTCGAAGACGCGCGCATGAAATTCGACGTGCGTTACTACCTCGTCGCAATTCTGTTCATTCTGTTCGACCTTGAAACTGCATTCTTCTTCCCATGGGGCGTCTCCATGCGTGAACTGGGCTGGCAGGGTTACGTGACGATGATGGTGTTCATCGCCGAATTCGTGGTCGGTTTTTGGTATATCTGGAAGAAAGGTGCCCTTGATTGGGAATAAGCCATGTCTATTGAAGGCGTATTTAACGAAGGCTTCATCACCACTACCTTTGACACGGTAATCAACTGGGCGCGTACGGGTTCGATGTACCCGATGACGTTCGGTCTGGCTTGCTGTGCAGTGGAGATGATGCATGCTGGTGCTGCCCGTTACGACCTGGAGCGTTTCGGTTTCATGTTCCGTCCGTCGCCACGTCAGTCCGACGTGATGATCGTGGCAGGCACCCTGTGCAACAAGATGGCCCCTGCGCTGCGCAAGGTCTATGACCAGATGCCGGATCCACGCTGGGTGATCTCCATGGGTTCCTGCGCCAACGGCGGCGGCTACTACCACTACTCGTACTCCGTAGTGCGCGGCTGCGACCGTATCGTGCCGGTCGACGTGTACGTGCCGGGCTGCCCGCCGACTGCAGAAGCACTGCTGTACGGCATCCTGCAGCTGCACAACAAGATCAAGAAGACCAACACGATCGCGCGCTAAGACCACATGAATACACATCTGCAAACACTGGTCTCCGCCCTTGAGCAAAAGCTGGGCGAGCGGGCCTCCATCGTCGTCGCGCTGGGCGAAGTGACGATTACAGTCAAATCTGGGGACTACTACCAGGTAATGCAAGAGCTGCGCGACGACGCAGCTTTGCGTTTTGATACGCTGATCGACTTGTGCGGCGTTGACTACTCGACCTACGGTGAAGGCACCTGGGACGGCCTGCGCTTCGCAGCCGTGACCCACCTGCTGTCCGTGGAAAAGAACTGGCGCCTGCGCGTGCGCGTGTTCGCGCCGGAGGACGACATGCCGATCCTGGCCTCCGTGACCACCATCTGGCGCGCCGCCAACTGGTTCGAGCGCGAAGCGTTCGACCTGTTCGGCATCATTTTCGAAGGCCACAACGACCTGCGCCGCATCCTGACCGACTACGGTTTCATCGGCCATCCGTTCCGCAAGGACTTCCCAGTGTCGGGCTACGTTGAAATGCGCTATGACCAGGAGCAGAAGCGCGTTGTCTACCAGCCTGTGACCATCGAGCCGCGCGAAAACGTGCCGCGCGTGATCCGCGAAGAAAACTACGGGAAGTAAGAAATGGCTGAAATTAAGAATTACACCCTGAACTTTGGTCCGCAGCACCCTGCAGCGCACGGCGTGCTGCGCCTGGTGCTGGAGCTGGACGGTGAAGTGATCCAGCGCGCCGACCCGCATATCGGCCTGCTGCACCGCGCGACCGAAAAGCTGGCCGAGCAGAAGACCTACCTGCAATCCGTGCCGTACATGGACCGCCTGGACTATGTGTCCATGATGTCCAACGAGCACGCCTACGTAATGGCGATCGAAAAGCTGCTGGGCCTGGAAGTGCCGGTGCGCGCGCAGTACATCCGCGTGATGTTCGACGAGATCACCCGCCTGCTGAACCACCTGCTGTGGCTGGGCGCGCACGCGCTGGACGTGGGCGCCATGGGCCCGTTCCTGTACGCTTTCCGCGACCGTGAAGACCTGATGGACTGCTACGAAGCCGTATCCGGCGCACGTATGCACGCGGCTTACTACCGTCCGGGCGGCGTCTACCGCGACCTGCCGGACGCCATGCCGCAGTACAAGGCATCGCTGATCCGCAACGCGAAAGCGCTGGCCGAGCGTAACGAAAACCGCCAGGGTTCGCTGCTGGACTTCATCGAAGACTTCACCAAGCGTTTCCCGACCTATGTCGACGAATACGAAACCCTGCTGACCGACAACCGTATCTGGAAACAGCGTACCGTCGGCGTGGGCGTGGTCTCGCCGGAAGATGCGAAGGCCATGGGCTTCACCGGCGCCATGCTGCGCGGCTCGGGCATCGCCTGGGACGTGCGCAAGAAGCAGCCGTACGAAGTCTATGACAAGATGGACTTCGACATCCCGGTCGGCACCAACGGCGACTGCTACGACCGCTACCTGGTGCGCGTGGAAGAGATGCGCCAGTCGAACAAGATCATCAAGCAGTGCGTCGCCTGGCTGAAGGCTAATCCGGGTCCTGTCATGACCAGCAACCGCAAGGTCGCCCCGCCTAACCGCGTGGACATGAAGACCAATATGGAATCGCTGATCCACCACTTCAAGCTGTTCACCGAAGGCTTCCACGTGCCGCCGGGCGAAGCGTACAGCGCGGTGGAACACCCGAAGGGCGAATTCGGCATCTACCTGATTTCCGATGGCGCCAACAAGCCATACCGTATGAAGATCCGCGCACCGGGCTTTGCCCACCTGCAGGGTCTGGACGAAATGTCGCGCGGCCACATGATCGCCGACGCCGTGACCATCATCGGTACCCAGGACATCGTTTTCGGTGAAATCGACCGCTAAGGGCAAGAAATGCTGTTATCCCAAGAATGCTATAAAAAAATCGACCGCGAGTTGGCCAAGTATCCGGCCGACCAGCGCCAGTCGGCCGTGATGGCTGCACTGGCCCATGCCCAGGTTGAACTGGGCTGGCTGTCGCCAGAAACCATGAAGGAAATCGCGGACTACATCCGCATGCCGGCCATCGCCGTGCAGGAAGTCGCGACCTTCTACAACATGTACAACCTGAAGCCGGTCGGCAAGCACAAGATCACCGTGTGCACCAACCTGCCATGCGCACTGTCCGGCGGCGTGAAAGCGGCCGAACACCTGAAGGCCAAGCTGGGCATCGACTTCCGCGGCACCACCGAAGACGGTGCGTTCACGCTGATGGAAGGCGAGTGCATGGGCGCGTGCGGCGACGCACCGGTCATCCTGGTTAACAACCACCGCATGTGCTCCCACATGAGCAACGACAAGCTGGATGCCCTGGTGGAGGAGCTGAAGAAATGACCTCGCTGCACAATCGTCACATCAACCCGTTGATCCTGAAGGATCTGACCGGCGACAACTGGCACCTGGCCGACTACGTCAAGCGTGGCGGCTATTCGGCGCTGCGCCGCATCCTGGAAGAGAAGATCGCTCCGGAAGCGATCATCGCCGACCTGAAGACCTCCGGCCTGCGCGGCCGCGGCGGTGCGGGTTTCCCGACCGGCCTGAAATGGTCCTTCATGCCGCGCCAGTTCCCTGGCCAGAAATACCTCGTCTGCAACACCGACGAAGGCGAACCAGGCACATTTAAAGACCGCGACATCATCCGCTACAACCCGCACGCACTGATCGAAGGCATGGCCATCGGCGCGTACGCGATGGGCATCACCGTGGGCTACAACTACATCCACGGCGAGATCTTCCAGGAATACCTGCGCTTTGAAGAAGCGCTGGAAGAGGCGCGTGCCGCCGGCTTCCTGGGCGACAAGATCATGGGTTCGGACTTCAGCTTCCAGCTGCACGCCCACCATGGCTACGGTGCTTACATCTGCGGCGAGGAAACCGCGCTGCTGGAATCGCTGGAAGGCAAGAAGGGCCAGCCGCGCTTCAAGCCGCCTTTCCCTGCGTCGTTCGGCCTGTACGGCAAGCCGACCACCATCAACAATACCGAGACGTTCGCGGCCGTGCCGTTCATCCTGAACATCGGCGCCGAAAACTACCTCGGCCTGGGCAAGCCTAACAACGGCGGCACCAAGATCTTCTCGATCTCGGGCGACGTTGAGCGTCCAGGCAACTACGAAGTCCCGCTGGGCACTCCGTTCGCCAAGCTGATGGAGCTGGCCGGCGGCATGCGCGGCGGCAAGAAGATCAAGGCCGTGATCCCTGGCGGTTCGTCCGCTCCGGTGATCCGCGGCGAGATCATGATGCAGACCGACCTCGATTACGATTCGATCGCCAAAGCCGGCTCCATGCTGGGTTCGGGCGCCGTGATCGTGATGGACGAGACGCGCTGCATGGTGAAGGCCCTGGAACGCCTGGCTTACTTCTACTACGAAGAGTCCTGCGGCCAGTGCACCCCGTGCCGTGAAGGCACCGGCTGGATGTACCGCATGATCCACCGTATCGAAAACGGCCAGGGCCGTGCTTCGGACCTGGACATGCTGAACTCCATCGCCGACAACATCCAGGGCCGCACCATCTGCGCGCTGGGCGATGCTGCCGCTATGCCGGTACGCGCCTTCGTCAAGCAGTTCCGCGAAGAATTTGAATATCACGTCGAACACAAGCACTGCCTGGTGCCTGTTTCGGCTTACTAAGCTGCGATTATCATGGTTGAAATCGAAATTGACGGCAAAAAGGTAGAAGTCCCTGCGGGTAGCATGGTGATGGACGCCGCCAACAAGCTGGGTACCTACATCCCGCACTTCTGCTATCACAAGAAATTGTCGATCGCAGCAAACTGCCGTATGTGCCTGGTCGAAGTGGAGAAGGCGCCTAAGCCTTTGCCAGCATGCGCCACGCCGGTATCGGCTGGCATGATTGTGAAGTCCGCCTCCGACAAGGCTGTGCAAGCACAGAAGTCGGTGATGGAATTCCTGCTGATTAACCACCCGCTGGATTGCCCAATCTGCGACCAGGGCGGTGAGTGCCAGCTGCAGGACTTGGCCGTAGGTTACGGCAAGATGGAGTCCCGCTACGAAGAAGAAAAGCGCGTGGTGCCGCCGAAGGCCGGCTCCTCGCTGGTGGCGATGGAAGAAATGTCGCGCTGCATCCACTGCACCCGTTGCGTGCGCTTTGGCCAGGAAGTGGCCGGCGTGATGGAACTGGGCATGCTGGGCCGCGGCGAGCATTCCGAGATCACCACCTTCGTTGGCGAAGCAGTGAGCTCCGAAATGTCGGGCAATATGATCGACCTGTGCCCGGTCGGCGCGCTGACCTCGCGTCCATTCCGCTACAGCGCCCGTACCTGGGAACTGTCGCGCCGCAAATCGGTCTCCCCGCACGACTCCACCGGCGCGAACCTGATCGTGCAAGTGAAGCAGGGCTCCGTGAAGCGCGTGCTGCCGCTGGAAAACGAAGCAGTCAACGAGTGCTGGATTTCCGACAAGGACCGCTACTCCTACGAAGCGCTGGAAAGCGCCGAGCGCCTGACCAAGCCAATGCTGAAGCAGGGCGGCGAGTGGAAAGAAGTTGAATGGCAAGTCGCGCTGGAATACGTGGCGCACGGCCTGAAGAACATCAAGCACGAACACGGCGCCGATGCGCTGGCTGCCTACGGCACTGCACACTCCACCGTGGAAGAACTGGCCCTGCTGAAGAAGCTGATGCACGGCGTGGGTTCCGAGAACGTCGACTTCCGCCTGCGCCAGAGCGATTTCGCCCTGGACGGCGAAGTGAAGCCATGGCTGGGCATGCCGATCGCTGAACTGAGCTCGCTGCAGCGCGTGTTCGTGATCGGTTCCTTCCTGCGCAAGGACCACCCGCTGTTCGCGACCCGCATCCGCGCGGCCGTGAAAGCCGGCGGCAAGCTGTCCGTGCTGCACGCAGCCGACACCGAAAACCTGATCACCACCGCCAACAAGATCATCGCTGCGCCGACCGACTGGCTGGCCGCGCTGTCCGGCGTGGTGGCTGCCGTCGCCAAGTCGAAGGGCGTTGCCGCTCCTGCCGGCTTCGAAGGCGTGGTTGCCTCGGCCGAAGCAGAAGCCATCGCTGAATCCCTGCTGGGCGGCGAACGCAAGGCCGTGTTCCTGGGTAACGCCGCTGTGGCGCATCCGGAAGCATCGAAGCTGCACGCTGCCGCACAGTGGATCGCTGAACAGACCGGCGCCAAGCTGGGCTACCTGACCGAAGCAGCCAACACCGTTGGCGGCTACCTGGTTGGCGCCACCGCGAAGAACGCTGCTCCAGCCTTCTCGCAACAGAAGAAAGCCTACGTGCTGCTGAACGCCGAGCCGGAACTGGACGCTGCGAACCCGCAAGCTGCCAAGACCGCGCTGAACGCCGCCGAAATGGTGGTCGTGATGTCGGCCTTCAAGCACGGCATGGATTACGCCGACGTGCTGCTGCCGATCGCTCCGTTCGCCGAAACTTCCGGCTCCTTCGTCAACGCCGAAGGCCGCCTGCAGTCCTTCAACGGCACCGTCAAGCCGATGGGCGACGCCCGTCCGGCATGGAAAGTGCTGCGCGTACTGGGCAACATCCTGGGCCTGGGCGGTTTCGACTACGAGACTTCGGAATCGATCCGCGACGAACTGTTCGAGAAGGGCGCGTCCGACCTGTCGGCCAAGCTGTCGAACGTGTCGCGCAAGGCTGCCGTTGCCGGCACCGCGTTCACCGCGACCGGCCTGCAGCGCCTGGCCGACGTGCCGATCTACTTCGCTGACGCCCTGGCGCGCCGTTCCGGCCCGCTGCTGGCGACCACCGATGCTGCCGCTCCTAAAGCGCACCTGTCTACTGCCACCGCGCAGCAGATCGGCGTGAAGGCCGGCGACAAGGTCGAAGTGAAGCAGGGCTCCGGCTTTGCGATCCTGGAAGCCATCATCGACGCCGGCCTGC
>JBCNOP010000081.1:0-19861 GCA_039593775.1 Pseudoduganella sp. | reverse complement strand
TGCTGCCTGCCAGGCGGAACTTGGGTTCCCGTCTGGGTATTCCGCAACCATCGATGCTTGGGTGGATTGCCTGTCCTACCTGCGCGATGAGGACAATATGACGAAGTTCAGGCTCAAGCCCAACGAGGTGCTGGAGATCGTCATCACGGACGCGGCCAAGTTGCCGGCGGACCTGCTGGAAGAAATCACCTACTGCGTGGGCGGCATCAACGAGCGCTATGAAGATTACGGCGAGAAGCCGGCGTTGAAGCTGACTTTGCGCTAAACCGGTAAACCAGTGTCAGACCCGCAGGGTCTGACACTGGCCTGCCCCTGCCGCGTATCGGTGTCTGACCTTGCGGGTCAGACACCGGGTTACCGGTTTTGCTCGCCGGGTGCCAGCGTCAACACATCAAACCCGGTCTCAGTCACGGCCACCATATGCTCCCACTGCGCCGACAGCGACCTGTCGGCCGTGACCACGGTCCAGCCGTCCGGCAGCGCACGCGTGGCGTGCTTGCCTGCATTGATCATCGGTTCAATAGTGAACACCATGCCTGGCTCCAGCAGCAAGCCGGTACCCGGCTTCCCGTAGTGCAGCACCTGCGGGTCCTCGTGGTACACCATGCCGATGCCATGCCCGCAATAATCGCGCACCACGCTGTAGCCGGCCGCTTCGGCCAGTTTCTGGATCGCGTGGCCGACGTCGCCCAGGCGGTTGCCCGGCTTGACGGCGCGGATGCCAGCCCACATTGCGTCATACGTTACTTCGCACAGCTTCTGCGCCGCCTTGGAAGGCGTGCCGACGTAATACATGCGGCTGGTATCGCCGAACCATTCATCCTTGATGACGGCGACGTCGATGTTGATGATGTCGCCATCCTTCAGCACCTTCTTGGCCGACGGGATGCCGTGGCAGACTACTTCGTTGACCGAGGTGCAGACGGTGCCGGTAAAGCCGCCATAACCGACGTTGGCCGGGATGACTTTCTGGGTGTGGACGATGTAGTCGTTGCACAGCTTGTCCAGCTGGGCGGTCGTGACGCCCGGCTTGACGTGCGGCGCGATGAAGGTCAGCACGTCAGCCGCCAGCTGGCCGGCCACGCGGGCCAGCTCGACCTGGTCGGGCGTCTTGATCAGGATGGATTTGTTATTGCGTTTGCGCATAGGGGGTGCATGGTATCACGCGACCCTGGACCTGTCGAAATGCGGGTTTTCAATCAAGCCCAGCAAGTTGCCGAAAGGATCGGCCAGCTCGGCCACGAGGATGCGTTCGCCCACTTCCTGGATGTCGGAGTGAACACTCGCTCCCAGCGCAACGATGCGTTTGACTTCCTTGGCAATGTCGTCCACGCCCCAGTAAGCCTGCACCCCGTGCTTGACCGGTTTGCCATCGGGCACCAGGCCCAGCTCGAAACCGCCGATTTCAAAACCGACGTAGAAGGGCTGGTCGAAGTAGGGTTTGGCTTTGAAGACCTTGCTGTACCAGGCTTTGCCGGCTTCCAGGTCGGGGGTAGGGTAGATGGCGGTGCGCAAGCCCTTGATCATGGTGTTCTCCTCTGTGGGTGGTGGATGGGCGCATCTTGCCACGCCCGCCACCCCTGCGATTGGAAAAATGGAAACTAGTCGAGCAAGAGGTCTTCTGCACGGCGGGATACCTTGCGCCGCTCCTCGCAGTCGGAGCGCAATTGCGGCGCATGCAGGACCCCGGCGGGCAGGGATCGTTGCGGGGCTGGTGCTGCGCTAACCCGCGGCGGCGCCACTGCCGGAGCCGGTGTCGGTGCGGCTGGCCGGTCGACTGCCCTGCGCTCGTCGGCTTCCAGCGCGCAGCGCAGGCGCAGGGCTTGTTTCCATTCACGCTGGCCTGGCATCTGGATGTAGACCACCTCCCAGGCATTGCGCGCTGAACCTAACGTCATTTGCGCAAACCGGTTGGGGGACATCGTCATGGTCTCGTGGACCAGGTCGTCACCCACGACAGCGGCATAACGCGTAATCATGTGATTGGAAACGCGCAACCGGGTGCCATCGGGAAGGAAGAGCTTCTTCCAGAAGTAACCGCGCTGCCCAGCGGGTTTGGCGAGCTCGCGCTGGTGGTGCAGCCAATCGCGGATGGCGAGGTCTGCCAGGTCGGCAAGGTCGATCTCGTTGCTGTGCTCGCTGTGGAAGTCGAGCAGGGCGCGCAGCGTGGGCGCGGAAACGGCAATACAAAGGTTCGGTGTCATATTCTTCTCCCTCGCGAGAAAGTGCGATTTTTGCCCTGAATTGGTCTGACCAAACCGCTATTTCGTGCGATTTTTGGCCCTTTTCCGTGATTATTTCCTTTGGACATGCGAAATCGCGGAAAGTTCCCGAAAATCGCAGAAAATAGCGGTTTGGGGAGGCCAATTTGGGCCAAAAATCGCACTTTCTCGCGACAGGCCTGGAAGGCTTACCGATTGCCCAAGTGGGCGTCGGGCGGTGCGCCCGTGAAGTCCTGGAAGTCGCGGATCAGGTGGGATTGGTCGAAATAGCCGTTGTCGAGGGCGAGGGTGGCCCAGTCGTGGCCGTGCCGGCCTGCGGCGTCCGCGGCGGCAGCTGCGAGGGCCGAAGCGCGGGCGGCGCGGAAGCGGCTGATGCGGGCGAACAGCTTGGGCGACAGGCCGACGTGGTCGCGGAATTGGGCGGCAAGGTACTGGCGCGAGACGCCGAGCGCGGCCGCCAGCGTTTCGACCCGCAGCGCGCCGTTGCTGGCCTCCAGCTCGGCAACGGCACGCAAGGCGAGGGCTTGGCCGGCAGGTGCCGCCGCCGTCACGCGCGAGGCCAGGGCGGTCGCGGCACGGGCACCGGCCGGCGCGACAGAGAGCCTGGCATACAGCGCATCGGTCAGCAGCGCCAGGCGCTCCGCATCGCTGCGCGCCACCGACCACAGGGCGTCGCCCAGCCGGTCGGCCACCGAGCGCCCCCACAGCAAGTCCAGCCCAGCGCGCCGGTCGGTCAGTCCCGCCAGCGGCACCGGGCCGACGAACGGGCCGGCCGCCCCGGGGCGGAAGCGCACCGCCACCGTCCGCGTCCGGCGCGTGGCCGGCACATCGAACCAGGTGCTCATCATGCCGACAAAGAAGGCATCGCCGCTGTCCTGCCACAGGATATCGGTGCAATTATCGGGCAGCACCCGGTGCAAAACTGGGGCGGGAACGGGCGCCGGCACGGGGGCGGCCGGGGCATCGGACAGCCACAGGCAGTCGACCAGCCCGGCCAGCCCCGGCGGCGGTGGAAATTCCTGATATCTCATTCTGACGCGCCGCACCAATGCATTGTTATAATGTCCGGTTCATATCCTCTCATTTTAGTGCGCTCCATCATGCAAGAAAAATATAGTCCAGCAGACGTCGAAAAAGCCGCCCAATCGCACTGGAAGGCGATCGACGCCTACAAAGCGGTCGAAAACGACCCGCGTTTCCCTAAAGGCAAGTACTACGCTTGCTCGATGCTGCCTTACCCTTCGGGCAAGCTGCACATGGGCCACGTGCGCAACTATACGATCAATGACGTGATGTACCGCTACCTGCGGATGAATGGCTACAACGTGCTGATGCCAATGGGTTGGGACGCCTTCGGCATGCCGGCGGAAAACGCGGCAATGGCCAACAACGTGCCGCCGGCGAAATGGACCTATTCCAACATCGACCACATGAAAGAGCAGATGCAGTCGATGGGCCTGGCGATCGACTGGTCGCGCGAAATGGCCGCCTGCAAGCCTGAGTACTACAAGTGGAACCAGTGGATGTTCCTGAAGATGCTGGAGAAGGGCATCATCTACCAGAAAACCGGCACCGTGAACTGGGACCCGGTCGACCAGACCGTGCTGGCCAACGAGCAGGTGGTCGATGGCCGCGGCTGGCGTTCCGGCGCGCTGATCGAAAAGCGCGAAATCCCGATGTACTACATCCGCATCACCGATTACGCCGAAGAGCTGCTGGATTACGTCGACAACAAGCTGCCAGGCTGGCCTGAGCGCGTGCGCATCATGCAGTCGAACTGGATCGGCAAGAGCACCGGCGTGCGCTTCGCCTTCCCGCACACCATTACCGGTGCGGACGGCAAGCTGATCAACGACGGCAAGCTGTATGTGTTCACTACCCGTCCGGACACCGTGATGGGCGTGACCTTCTGCGCCGTGGCCGCCGAGCACCCGCTGGCTGCCCACGCTGCGCAGAACAAGCCGGAACTGCAAGCCTTCATCGCCGAATGCAAGATGGGCTCCGTGATCGAAGCCGACATGGCCACGATGGAGAAGAAGGGCATGCCGACCGGCCTGTTCGTGACCCACCCGCTGACCGGCGAACAGGTTGAAGTCTGGATCGGCAACTACGTCCTGATGACCTACGGCGACGGCGCTGTGATGGGCGTGCCGGCGCACGACGAGCGCGACTTCGCCTTCGCGAAAAAATACAATCTGCCGATCAAGCAGGTGATTGCCGCTGAAGGCCAGAGCTACAGCGACGAGGCCTGGCAGGAATGGTACGGCGACAAGACTGTCTCCGTGGTCACCAACTCGGGCAAGTACGACGGCCTGCGCTACAGCGAAGCGCTGGAAGCGATCGCCGCCGACCTGGCCGCCAAAGGCCTGGGCGAGAAGAAAACCACCTTCCGCCTGCGCGACTGGGGCATTTCGCGTCAGCGCTACTGGGGCACGCCGATCCCGATGATCCACTGCGGCACCTGCGGTACCGTACCGGTGCCTGAAAAGGACCTGCCGGTGGTGCTGCCGGAAGACTGCGTGCCGGACGGCACCGGCAACCCGCTGAACAAGCATGAAGCCTTCCTCAAGTGCGACTGCCCGAAATGCGGCAAGCCGGCGCGCCGCGAGACCGACACCATGGATACCTTCGTCGACTCGTGCTGGTACTACATGCGCTATACCTCGCCAGGTTCCGACAAGGCGATGATCGATGAGCGCAACGATTACTGGATGCCGATGGACCAGTACATCGGCGGCATCGAGCACGCCGTGCTGCACCTGCTGTACGCGCGCTTCTGGACCAAGGTGATGCGCGACTTCGGCCTGGTGAAGTTCGACGAGCCCTTCACCAACCTGCTGACCCAGGGCATGGTGCTGAACGAGACCTACTACCGCGAGGAAGAATCGGGCAAGAAGCACTGGTTCAACCCGGACGACGTGACCTTGACCACCGACGACCGCGGCCGCCCTGTGTCGGCCGTGCTGAAGGCCGACGGCCAGCCGGTCAGCCTGGGCGGCATCGAGAAGATGTCCAAGTCAAAGAACAACGGCATCGACCCGCAAGTGCAGATCGAGCAGTACGGCGCCGACACCGCGCGCCTGTTCACCATGTTCGCTTCGCCCCCAGAGCAGACCCTGGAGTGGTCCGGCTCCGGCGTGGAAGGCGCCAACCGCTACCTGAAGCGCGTGTGGAACTTCGGCTTCGCCCAGCGCGACGCGATCCGCGCCGCCAGCTCGCCGCTGGCCGCCGTTGCCGCCACCGACGAGGGCAAGGCGCTGCGCCGCGAAGTGCACAAGGTGCTGCAGCAGGCTGACTACGACATCAAGCGCATCCAGTACAACACCGTGGTCTCGGCCTGCATGAAGATGCTCAACACGCTGGAATCGGCAAAAGGCGTGGAGCCGGCCGTGCTGGCGGAAGGCTATGCCATCTTCCTGCGCCTCCTGAACCCGGTGGCGCCGCACATCACCCACGTGCTGTGGCAGGAAATGGGTTACGCCGGCGATATCCTCGATGCCGCCTGGCCGCAGGTCGACCCGGCCGCGCTGGAGCAGTCCGAGATCGAGCTGATGATCCAGGTGAACGGCAAGCTGCGCGGCTCGGTGAAAGTGCCGAAGGCCGCCGACAAGGCCGCCATCGAAGCGGCTGCGCTGGCCGAGGAAAGCGTGCAGAAGTTCCTGGAAGGCGCGCCGAAGAAGGTCATCGTGGTACCGGGCAAATTGGTCAATATCGTGGTGTAAGGCAAAGATGACGACGACTCTGAAATCCCGCGGCGCCGTGCGCCGCACGCTGCTGGCGCTGGGCGCGCTGGGCGTAGCTGCCGTGGCCACCGGCTGCGGCTTCCACCTGCGCGGCTCGGGCGGCAGCTACACGCTGCCGTTCAATGCGATGTACGTGGGCTTGCCGGAGTCGTCGCCGCTGGCGATCGAACTCAAACGCAATATCCGCGTCAACGGCCACACCACCGTGGTATCGAACAAGGCCGACGCCGACGGCGTGATCGAAGTGCTGACCAACCCGGAAAAGACGCGCACCAAGTCCATCCTGTCCCTGAACAGCAATGGCCGCGTGCGCGAATACCTGCTCAGCTACAACATCCTGTTCCGCGTGACCGACAAGGCCGGCAACGAGCTGCTGGCGCCGACCAATATCGTGCTGGGCCGCCCGATCACCTTCAGCGAAACCCAGCTGCTGGCGAAAGAGCAGGAAGAAGCCTTGCTGTACAAGGACATGCAGGCCGACCTGGTGCAGCAGATGATGCGCCGCATGGCCGCCATCAAGCTGGGCGCCCCGGCGCCGGCGCCGACCCCGTCCGGCGTGCTGCCTGGCGTGCTGGCGGCGCCCGACGTGACCGCACCTGCCGCGCCGTCCGCGCCACCGGTCCGCTAAAGGCGCGCCATGCAGTTGCGCGCCGACGCCCTGGACGGCCACGTCGCCAAGACGCTGGCCCCGCTGTACGTGATCACCAGCGACGAGCACTTGCTGGCGCTGGAGGCGGCCGACAAGATCCGCCGCGCCGCGCGCGCGCAAGGCTATTCCGAGCGCGAAGTGCTGACCGTCGAGCGCAACTTCAAGTGGGGCGAGCTGCTGGCCGCCAACCAGGCCATGAGCCTGTTCGGCGACAAGAAGCTGATCGAACTGCGCATCCCGACCGGCAAGCCGGGCAAGGATGGCGGCGCCGCCCTGCAGGCCTACGCGAAAGATTTATCACCCGACAATCTCACGCTGATCACCCTGCCCAAGCTCGACTGGCAGACGCAGAAGGCAGCGTGGGTGGCGGCCCTGCAGCAGGCCGCCGTGTACATCGACATCCCGAATATCGAGCGCAACGCGCTGCCGGGATGGATTGCGAACCGCCTTGCCGCACAAGGGCAAAGCGCGGAGCGCGCCAGCCTGGACTTCATCGCCGACCGCGTCGAAGGCAACCTGCTGGCGGCACACCAGGAAATCCAGAAACTCGGCTTGCTGCACGAGCCGGGCAAGCTGGCCCACGAGCAGGTGCAGGACGCCGTGCTCAATGTGGCGCGCTACGACGTGTTCAAGCTGTCCGAAGCCATGCTCTCCGGCGACACCGCGCGCCTGATCCGCATGCTGGAAGGCTTGAAAGGCGAGGGCGAAGCGCTGCCGCTGGTTTTGTGGGCCGTCTCCGAAGAAATCCGCACGCTGCTAAAATTAAAGGCAGGCATGGCCCAGGGCCGTCCGCTGCCGGCGCTCCTGAAGGAATACCGCATCTGGGGCCCGCGCGAACGGCTGATGGAACCGGCGCTGCGCCGCATCTCGCTGCCCACGCTGGAAGCGGCGATGCAGCAGGCCGCCCAGGTCGACCGCATGGTCAAGGGCTTGCGCGCCAAGGCGTTCGCCGGCGACCAGTGGGACGCCATGCTGCAGCTGGCACTGAAAGTCGCAAGAGGTTAAGAGTATGGACATCAAGCAGTACATGCAAGACATCGGCCAGCGCGCCCGCGCCGCATCGCGCGCCATGGCGCGCGCCGACAGCGCCACCCGCAACCGCGCTTTGACGCTGATCGCCGAAGCCATCGAGCGCGAGGCGCCGGCCCTGCGCGCGGCCAACGAGCAGGACCTGGCCGCCGCGCGCGCCGCCGGCCTGGCGCCGGCCATGCTGGACCGCCTGGCGCTGACCGACAAGGCCATCGCCACCATGGTGGAAGGCCTGCGCCAGATCGTCTCCCTGCCGGACCCGGTGGGCGAGATCTCGAACGTGAAGATCCGCCCGTCCGGCATCCAGGTTGGCCAGATGCGCGTGCCGCTGGGCGTGATCGGCATCATTTACGAAGCGCGCCCCAACGTGACGGTGGACGCGGCCGGCCTGTGCATCAAGAGCGGCAATGCCACCATCCTGCGCGGCGGTTCGGAAGCGATCCACTGCAACCGCGCGCTGGCCAAGCTGGTCGCCGAAGGCCTGCAAGGGGCCGGCCTGCCGGCTGACGGCGTGCAGGTGGTCGACACCACCGACCGCGCCGCTGTGGGCGCCCTGATCACCATGCCGCAGTACGTGGACGTGATCGTGCCGCGCGGCGGCAAGGGCCTGATCGCGCGCCTGATGGAAGAAGCCACGGTGCCGATGATCAAGCACCTGGACGGCATCTGCCACGTCTACATCGACGCCAAGGCCGACATCGCGAAAGCGCTCGATATCGGCTTCAACGCCAAGTGCCACCGCTACGGCACCTGCAACACCATGGAAACGCTGCTGGTGGCGCGCCCGATCGCGGCCGAAGTGCTGCCGCAGCTGGCTGCGCGCTACGCCACCGAGAAGGTCGAACTGCGCGCCGACGCCGAAGCGCACGCCATCCTGGCTGCCGCCGGCTACCCCCATCTGGCGCAAGCCAGCGAGGAAGACTGGGCCACGGAATACCTGGCGCCGATCCTGGCCGTGCGCATCGTCGACGGGCTGGACGCCGCCATCGAGCATTGCAATACCTGGTCGTCCAGGCACACCGAGGCGATCGTCACCGAGGACTACAGCGCCGCGATGCGCTTCCTGCGCGAAGTCGATTCCTCGTCGGTGATGATCAACGCCTCGACGCGCTTTGCCGACGGCTTCGAGTACGGGCTGGGCGCGGAGATCGGCATCTCCAACGACAAGCTGCACGCGCGCGGCCCGGTCGGCCTGGAAGGGCTGACGTCCCTCAAATACGTGGTGTTCGGCCACGGCGAGATCAGAAAGTAAATGAATGCTCTGGATTAAAGCGCTGCATATCGTCTTTGTCGTGTCCTGGATGTCGGGGCTGTTCTACTTGCCGCGGATTTTCGTCAACCTGGCCATGGAAACGCCGGGGCCGGTGACCGAAAGGCTGCTGACGATGGCGCGCAAGCTGTACCGCTTCACCACCATGCTGGCGTTGCCGGCAGTGGTGTTCGGGATCTGGCTGGCGGTGCTGCAGTACGGCGCCAAGATGCCGGGCTGGCTGCATGCCAAGCTGCTGGTGGTGTTCCTGGTCATGGGCTACCACCACGCCTGCGGCTCGCTGCTGAAGAAGTTCGAACGTGGCGCGAATACGCGCAGCCATGTGTTTTACCGGTATTTCAATGAAGTGCCGGTGCTGATGCTGCTGGCGATTGCCATTCTGGTGGTCGTCAAGCCTTTCTAAACCGGTAGACCAGTGTCTGACCCGCAGGGTCAGACACTCTCTGCGCTGCGGCCACTGGCTTCGGCACACCGGTGTCTGACCCTGCGGGTCAGACACCGCAGTACCGGTTTTGATTTTTACAACGGATAAAGGGTCCCCCAAATGCCATCTTATTTCTGCCCATGCCCGCGCGGCCTGGAAGCCGCCCTGGCGGAAGAACTGACTGAAATCGCGGCCATGAGCCCGACCATGAAGGTCCACAACCAGGTCCCCGGCGGCGTGCACGCCTCCGGCGACCTGTACGACGCCTACCGCATCAACCTGCACTCGCGCATCGCCTCGCGCGTGCTGATGCGCATGGGCGTGTGCCACTACCAGAACGAAAACGACATCTACGACCTGGTCCTGGGCCAGCCGTGGGAAGAATGGTTCGGCATCCACCACACGATCCGCGTCGACGTCACCGCCATCAAGTCGCCCCTGAAATCGCTGGAATTCACCACGCTGAAAATCAAGGATGCCGTGTGCGACCGCTTCCGCGACATGTACGGCAAGCGCCCCTCGGTCAACACGCGCGAGCCGGACATGCGCATCTTCGGCTTCCTCGACCAGCGCCAGTTCATGGTCTATCTCGACACCTCCGGCGAAGCGCTGTTCAAGCGCGGCTGGCGCACCGAGACCGGCGACGCCCCGCTGCGCGAAAACCTGGCGGCCGGCCTGCTGCGCGTCTCGGGCTGGAAGCCTGGCGTGCCGCTGTTCGACCCGATGTGCGGCTCCGGCACCATCCTGTGCGAAGCGGCGCAGATGGTGCAGGGCATCCCGCCCGGTGCGCGCCGCCGTTTCGCCTTCGAGAAGTTCCACGACTTCGATCCCGAGCCGTGGCAGAAGATGAAGACCGACTTCAAGCCCAACCCGCTGCCAGCCGAGCCGACCATTTTCGGCTCCGACATTTCCGGCGACATGGTCGCGATGGCGCGCCACAACCTGAAGAGCGCCGGCATCCTGTTCGACGTGCCGCTCAAGCAGATCGAAGCGCAGCAGGTGCAGGCGCCAACTGCCACGCCGGGCATCCTGCTGACCAACCCGCCGTACGGCGAGCGGATTGGCGTGCGCGGCGATGCCAGCCTGGAAGAGGACGAGCTGGCAAAGAGCTTCTACAGCGCCTTCTCCACCACGCTCAAGCAGCGCTTCTCCGGCTGGACCGCCTACCTGTTCACTGCCGACCTGGGCCTGCCGAAAATGCTGCGCCTGAAAGAATCGCGCAAGACGCCATTCTTCAACGGCGCGCTCGAATGCCGCCTGTTCCGCTTCGACATGGTGGCCGGCTTCAACCGCAAGCCACAGGGCGACGCGCCTGCCAGCGAGTAAGGCTGGAACGGCGTAGAATGCCCTGATGCTTTCTACGCCGACACCCCCGCTTCCGCCTGACGCCCCTTCCGCCATTCCCGCACCGGAAACGCCGCAGCGAAAGCCGCTGGGGCCCGGCGCACTGGCGGCCGTCCTGGCCAGCCTGTCGATGCTGGGCCCCTTCTCGATTGACGCCTATCTCCCCGCCTTCCCGAACATCCAGGCCACGCTGCACGCCACTCCGATCGAAGTCCAGCAATCGCTGACCGCCTATATGCTGGCCTTTGCCGGCATGGTGCTGTGGCATGGCGCGCTGTCGGACGCTTTTGGGCGCCGCAACGTCATCCTCGTCTCGCTGGTGGCCTTCCTGCTCGGCACCGTCGGCTGCGCGGCCGCGCACTCGGTGCAGTACCTGTGGTTCTTCCGCGTGCTGCAGGGCGTGTCGGCCGGCGCCGGCGTGGTGGTCGGCCGCGCCATCATCCGCGACCTGTATGCCGATGCGGCCGCCGCACGCCTGCTGTCGCTGGTGACCATGATCTTTTCCATCGCACCGGCCGTGGCGCCGGTGCTGGGCGGCTTCATCGTCAAGTATTCGGACTGGCGCACCATCTTCCTGGCGCTGGCCGGCTACACGGTGCTATTGTTCATCGTCTGCTACCGCCGCCTGCCCGATACGCTGCCGCGCGACAAGCGGCAGCCATTCAACCCGCGCTACCTGTGGCGCAACTACAAGGCTATCCTGGCCTCGCCGCTGTTCCATTTGAAGACCGGCGTGGTGGCCTTCAACTTCGCCGGCCTGTTCCTGTACATCACGGCCGCGCCGGTGGCGCTGCCGGCCCAGCTGCACCTGGGCCCCGAGCAATTCGCCTGGCTGTTCGTGCCCGCCGTTTCCGGCATCTTCCTCGGCGCGCTGGCCGCCAACCGCATCGCCGGCAAGACCAGCTTTGCGCGCCAGATCGGCATCGGCTTCTGCTTCCTGATCACGGCAGCCACCGTCAACCTGGGCTACCACCTGCTGGCCGGGCCCGCGCTGCCATGGAGCGTGCTGCCGCTGTTCTTCTACACCTTCGGCATGTCGATGGCAGCGCCGGCCGCCACCCTGCTGGCGCTCGACCTGTTCCCGCACATCCGCGGCACGGTCGCCTCAGTGCAATCGTTCGCCACCACGCTGCTGGGCGCCCTGGTGGCGGGCGTGCTGGCGCCGCTGGCCTCGCATTCCTTCCTGTGGCTGGCGGGCGGCCAGCTGGCGCTGACCCTGACGGCGCTCGGGCTGTGGTTGACGGCGCGCCGGCTACGGCGCAATATAGTGCCTATTTGAAAATATTGTTGGTTTAAAGTAAATGACTACCAATTGTGTAGTTCTTTCTACACAAATGCATTTTATTGCCGTCAGAAATTTGTATTGCTGCTAAGTTATAGTATATTTATGCCAATTTGCGTAGTGGATTGCAAGCCGGAATACAGCCGCTAAGACCCCATGCAACATCCCGACCAAGACATCCGCAATCGCTTGCTGATCGCGCGGCTGCCCGCCATGCCGCAGATCCTGATCAAGCTGATTGAGCTCCTGCAAGCCGACGATGCCGGCATGCCGGAGCTGGCCGCACTGATCGCCAAGGATGCCGGGATGGCCAGCAAGATCCTGGCCGTGGCCAACAGCTCGGCCTACCAGCGCCACCAGCGCACGGTGGGCCTGGAGCAGGCGCTGGTCTCGCTGGGCACCGACACCATCAAGACCCTGGTGATTTCCGAGTCGGTGTTCCAGACCTTCAACAACTTCCCGCACAGCGGCAGCACCGATTTGCGCGCCTTCTGGAAAGGCTCGCTGACCACCGCCGTCATCGCCCGCGACATCGCGCGCGCGCTCGCCTACCCGCACGTGGAAGAAGCCTACCTGGCCGGCCTGCTGCACAATGTCGGCCGCCTGGCGCTGCTGGCCACCGCGCCGAAAGAATACGCCTACAACTTCACAGCGCGCGACGATGAAGAACTGTGCGCCGTCGAGCAGCGCACGCTGGAAATCACCCACGCCGAAGCGGGCGCCTGGCTGATCGAGCGCTGGAACCTCGACTCCTTCCTGGCCGATTCGGTGCTGTACCACCACGAGCCGGTGCCGCGCCTGGAAGCGGCGCACCCCTTGATCCGCATCGTGCGCCTGGCGCACCAGCTGTGCTACCACGCCGACGCGCCGCAAGCGGCAGCAGAAGCGGCCGCCCTGTGCGGCATCGAGGAAGACAAGCTCGATGCCTTCGTCAAGTCGGCCGCGCGGCAAGTGGCGCGCGCCGCCGAAGCGCTGGGCATCGACCTGGCGGGCGCCGACGATATCCCCGCGCCGCCTGCCGCGCCGCCAGTACCGGTCGACCCGGTGCAGGCGCGCCTGTCGGAGGAAGTACGCAATATGGTGCTGGTGCAGGAAATCGGCCAGAGCTTCGCGCGCCAGCAGGGCGAAGCGGGCATGCTGGACGCCATGACGCGCTCGGCGCGCATCCTGTTCGACCTTGAAACTGCCGTGATCCTCCTGGAGAGCCCGACCGGCCATGCGCTGCAAGGCGCCGGCACAGGCGAGGCGCAGCAGCGCCTGTCCGAGTTCGCCGTCCCGCTCAACAAGCCAGGCTTGCTGGCCGATGCCGCCAACCACCGCCAGCTGGCGTTTGCCGCGCGCGCCGGCACGGGCGCGAGCGCTGGCCTGGGCATTGCCGAAGAACAGCTGTTCCGCATCATCGGCAGCGAAGCGCTGGTGTGCCTGCCGCTGGTGGCCGGCCAGCGCTGCCTGGGCATGATCGTGGGCGGCGTGCCGGCCTGGCAGCTGCCGCTGCTGCAAAAGAAGGAGCGTTTCCTGCAAGCCTACGGCAGCCAGGCCGCGAATGCGCTCGAGAATGCGCTGACCGAGCGCGGCCACGCCCGCCGCCAGCTGGCGCATGTGGCCGAGGAATACCGCGAAGCCTCGCGCCGCGTGGTGCACGAGGTGAACAACCCGCTGTCGATCATCAAGAACTACCTGTCGGTGCTGGACGCCAAGCTGGCGCGGCGCGAGCCGGTAGTGTCCGAAATGTCGATCCTGAACGAAGAAATCGACCGCGTCGGCCAGCTGATCAACGGCCTGGCCGACCTGCAGCCGTCGGAGGGCGCCTGCGTCACCAATGTGGCGCGCGTGGTGGAAGACGTGCTGCGCCTGTTCCGCGCCACCGACTTCCTGCCCGCCTCGGTGCAGGTGATCACGCGCATGCAGGAGGGACCGCAGGAAATCGATGGCGACGCCGACCTGCTCAAGCAAATCCTGGTCAACCTGGTCAAGAACGCGATCGAAGCCCAGCCCAATGGCGGCCGCATCGAGATCGCCAATCGCGGCCTGGTCAACCGCGAACGCCGGCTCTATGTCGAGCTGGCGGTGGGCGACGCGGGCCCCGGCCTGTCGCAGGAAGTGCTGGCCAACCTGTTTACGGCCGTGAAGAGCAGCAAGGAAGGCAAGCATCACGGCCTGGGCCTGTCCATCGTGCACAGCCTGGTCAAGAAAATGAACGGCATGATCAGCTGCCGCAGCGGCGCCAACGGCACCTCGTTTGAACTCCTGTTGCCGGCTCGCGGCAGCACCAGCCAGCTCGCCCCGGTGCAGGCGCGCGGCGTGGTGGATTCCGTATAAGGCCTGCATGAACACGATCATCCCGACGCCACCCACACCGGAATTCCAGCCACGCCTGCTGCTGGTCGACGACGAGCCGCGCCTGCTGTCCTCCCTGTACGAGCTGCTGCGCGTGCAGGACAGCTACCAGCTGGTCACCGCCACCAATGGCGCCGAAGCGCTGGCGCATTTGAGCCGCCAGCAATTCGACCTGCTGCTGCTGGACCTGCGCCTGCCCGACATGAGCGGCCACGACATCATGGACTTCGTCAACGCGCGCGAGATCGACTGCGACGTGATCGTGATGAGCGGCGAGGCCGGCATCGAGGCCGCCATCGGCGCCTTGAAGCGCGGCGCCTACGACTACCTGCGCAAGCCGTACAACCCGCCCGAGCTGATCAAGACCGTAGAAAACGCGCTGCAGAAGCGCCGCCTGGCGGTGGAAAACACGCGCATCGGCCAGCGCCTGGAAAACTCGGAAAAGATGTACCGCTACCTGGTGGACAGTTCGCCCGACATCATCTACACCCTGAACCACGAAGGCTGCTTCACCTTCGTCAACGACCGCGCCTATCAGTTGCTGGGCTACGCGCGCGAAGAGCTGATCGGCCGCCACTATTCGGTGCTGGTGCACGAAGAAGACCAGGAGCGTGCACGCTATGTGTTCAATGAACGCCGCATCGACGAGCGCACCTCGCGCAATGTGGAGCTGCGCCTGAAGTGCAATAACAGCGCCGCCGGCGACCGCACCTTCAGCAATACCTTGATGACGATTTCCTTGAACGCGATCGGCATGCACGTGCCGGGCGAGGAAATGTCGCGCCACGAATTCTTCGGCACCTACGGCGTGGCGCGCGACATCACGGACCGCAAGCGCGCCGAGGAGATGATCTCCTACCAGGCCTACCACGACATCCTGACCGACCTGCCGAACCGCATCCTGTTCAAGGACCGCCTCGGGCTGGCCGTGATCCAGGCCAAGCGCAAGCTGGCCGAACTGGCCGTGATGTTCATCGACCTGGACCGCTTCAAGCTGGTCAACGACACCCTGGGCCACGTCAAGGGCGACGAACTGCTGCAGCAGGCCGCGCGCCGCCTGAAGGAATGCCTGCGCAAGGGCGACACGCTGGCGCGCCACTCCGGCGACGAATTCACCATCGTGCTGCCCGAGCTGCGCGACCGCGCCGACGCCAAGGCCATTGCCGACAAGTTCCAGGAAGTGCTGCAGGCGCCGTTCGACCTGGATGGCCACATCGTGCACATCTCGGCCTCGATCGGCATTGCGGTCTACCCGAACGACGGCGAGTCGATCGAAGAGCTGCTGCGCCACGCCGACATCGCCATGTACCAGGTCAAGGCGCAGGGAAAGAACGGCCACAGCTTCTACCACGCTTCGATGCAGGACATGTCGCACCAGAAGATCGTGCTGGAGCAGTCGCTGCGCAAGGCGCTGGAAAACAATGAGCTGGAAATGTACTACCAGCCGCAGGTCGACATGGCCAGCGGCCGCATCATCGGCGCCGAAGGCCTGATGCGCTGGAACCACCCGACACGCGGCCTGCTGTCGGCCGGCGAGTTCCTGCCGTTCGCCGAAGAAAACGGCCTGATGCTGCCGATCTCGGACTGGATGATCGGCGCGCTGTGCCGCGACCTGCTGCTGTGGAATGCGGCCGGCGCCGACAATATCCGCCTGTCGCTGAACCTGTCGCCGCAATACCTGGATCGCGGCGACTTCTTCGAGAAGATGCGCAACGCGCTGCTGCGCTACCAGATCTCGCCGTCGCAGATCGAAGTCGAGATCACCGAGAACATCTGCATCCGCAACCCGCAATACGCGATCGAGCAGTTGAACAAGCTATGCCAGCTGGGCGTATCGGTGGCCATCGACGATTTCGGCACCGGCTACTCCTCGCTGTCCTACCTGCACCGCTTCCCGATCCACACCATCAAGATCGACCAGAGCTTCGTCAAGGAGATCCACGACGAGCATGGCCACTACCCGGTGATTCTGGCCATCATCTCGATCGCTCGCGGCCTGGGACTGCACCTGGTGGCCGAAGGCGTGGAAACCGAAGTGCAGGCACGCTACCTGGCCGCCAACGGCTGTGCCACCATGCAAGGCTACCTGTACTACCGCCCGATTGCGCTGACCGCTTTCATGGAAGTGCTGGCCGCGCAGAACCAGGCCGACGCCCCGGCCATCGCCATCCCGGCCGGCCTGCGCCTGGCAAGCCAGGGGTAAGTCCCGATGCAGCCTCCCGCAGCAAACCAGGCCGGCGGCGCCGGCGCGCCAACCAGCGAGGCGCATTACGTCGCCGAATTCCTGCGCGTGCGCCAGCTGGCCGAACGTGGCGTGGCCAATGCGCAGCACAGCCTGGGCTTCATGTATTTCAACGGTCACGGCGTGGCGCAAAGCTACGAGCTGGCTGTGGCCTGGTACCGCCAGGCCGCCAACGCCGGCTTGGAGCACGCGCAATACAACCTGGGCGTGATGTTCCAGAAAGGGCAGGGAGTCGACATCGATTTCGCCGAAGCGGCGCACTGGTACCAGCTCGCCGCCGAGCAAGGCTACGCGGCCGCGCAGTACAACCTGGGCTGGCTGTACGCCAAGGGCCAGGGCGTGCCGCACGATACCGAGCAGGCGCGCTACTGGTTCGCCAAAGCCGCCGACCAGGGTGACCCGGGCGCGCAGAACAACCTGGGCATGATGTACGACAGCGGCCGCGGCGTGCCGCAGGATTTCGCGCAGGCGATCATGTGGTACCGCAAGGCAGCCGACCAGGGCTATGCGCGCGCCCAGTTCAACCTGGGCCTGCGCTACGACAACGGCCAAGGGGTGGCGCAGGACGGCAAGCAGGCGCTGGGCTGGTTCCGCAAGGCCGCCGAGCAAGGCTATGCCGCCGCCCAGTTCAACCTCGCCCTGCGCTACGACAAGGGGCAGGACGTGCCGGCCGATGCCGCGCGCGCCATCAAGTGGTACACGCTGGCCGCCGAGCAGGACCACGTCAGCTCGCAGTTCAACCTCGGCCTGATCTACGACAACGGCAACGGCGTGCCGCGCGACGAAGCGCTGGCGCTGAAGTGGTACCGCCGCGCCGCCGAGCTGGGGCACGCCGGCGCGCAGAATAACCTGGGCCAGCGCTACGACCACGGCCAGGGCGTGGCGCAGGATTACCGCGAAGCCGCGCACTGGTACCGCAAGGCGTCCGACGCCGGCCATCCGGCTGCGCAATACCACCTCGCGCTGCTGTACGAACAAGGCCACGGCGTGCCGCGCGACCAGCAGGAAGCGATCTTCTGGTACCGCAAGGCGGCCGACCAGGGTCACTTGCGTGCCCAGTTCGACCTCGGCCTGCGCTATGAAACGGGGCAGGGCGTCCCGCAGGACGCGCGCAAGGCGCTGGCCTGGTTCCGCCGCGCCGCCGAACAGGATTACGTGGCCGCGCAATTCATGCTGGGCCAGATCCACGACCGCGACGACGGCCCCGCGCCGGACCTGGCGCAAGCGAATGCCTGGTACCGCAAGGCCGCCGAGCAAGGCCACACGCTGGCCTGCTTCACGCTCGGCCTGCGCTACGACAATGGCCAGGGCCTGCCGCGCGACTTCAAGCAGGCGCTGTCCTGGTACCTGGCCGCCGCGCGCCAGGGCCACGCCCGCGCCCAGCTCAATGCCGGCCTGATGTTCCTGTCCGGCCAGGGCACGCCAGCCGACGCCGAACAAGCTTGGCGCTGGCTCTCGCTGGCCGAGCGCAGCGGCCAGCCAGCAGCAGCCCGCCACCTTGCCAGCGCCGCCGCCCGCCTCGCGCCGCAGCAGCTGGCCGCGCTGCGCGCTGCCCCTGAACTACTTCCAGCATAAATGTCCGATTGCCGGAGCTGACCCCGACTTCTAATTTAGCGGCGGCGCTGCGGTGGACGCGGGCCGGAGGAGCCACGCTGTTCGATGTGGCGGAACACGATGCGGCCTTTGTTCAGGTCATAGGGAGAGAGTTCCAGCGTGACCTTGTCGCCGGCGATGATGCGGATGAAGTTTTTCTTCATGCGCCCGCCGGTATAGGCGATCAGCTTGTGGCCATTGTCCAGGTCGACGCGGAAGCGCTGCTCCGGCAGGATCTCGGTGACCACGCCATACATTTCGATCAGTTCTTCTTTTGCCATGGTGTTTCCTTTGCGATTGGGGGGCGAGGGGCGAAAAAAAAGCCCGCGATGTTGCGGGCTTCGTTTCAATGTAATGCCAATGTTTCAATCGCTGCTACAGCCCGTGCTATCTGCACGGTGCGAAGCGGTCAGCCAATGCTATCTGCAAGGTGCCGGCCTGTGACCAATGTTTGGTGCTACAAGGAGAAGTTCTCGAGTACTTCACCACAGAACGCAGTCTAACACACTTTTGTGCGGCGCACAAAAACTATTTTGGACGACGGCTTAGCGATAGCTGCCAGGGTCGAATGGATAGCTGTAAATATTCTCGATGAAGCGCTCGCCGTCCTTGGCCTGGCGCGCCAGATAGAGGCGGTTGCCATGCACAAAGGGCGTGAACTCGGCTTGCGCGGTGTTGAACGGGGCGCCGATGTTCTTTGGCGTGCTCCAGCCGTCCTTGCCGTTGAAGCTGATGTACAAGTCCATGTCGCCGGAGCCACCGGGCACGTCGGAGAAGTACAGCAGGTAGCTCTGGTCGGCTGCGATGTAGGGGTTCGATTCGCGCCATGGGCCGGTGTTGACCGGTTCGGCCAGGCGATCCGGCGTGGTGTATTTGCCATCCACGCGGCGCGAGCGCCACAGGTCGGACTTGCCCTCGGCGCCGTTCTTCATGAAGTAGATGGTGCCGTCGGCGGCAATCGAACCGGAGGATTCCGATTCGTCGCTGTTGATGTCGTGGCCCAGGTGTACCAGCGGCCCCCAGCGGCCATCCTTCAGCGCCACCGAGTAGATGTCGAAACCTTTGCGGCCAGGCTTGTCCGGCACCGGGCGGTTGGACTGGAAGATGATCGACTTGCCGTCCGGAGCGAAGGCAGGGTCGATGTCGCGCGAGCCATCGGTGGCGGAGAATGGCACCGGCGTTGGTTTCTGCCACTTGCCGTCCACTTTATGCGATTCGACGATTACCAGCTTGGTGCGGGCACCGCCCGATTGCACCCACAGCGCATGCTGGCCATCGGGTGACAGCGTGAAGCCGAACACGCCGTTGTCGGACACCAGACCCGGTTCGAACATGCCGTCACCGGGTGATGCGGTGGACAAGGCAGCTGCCAGCAGGAGAGCGGAAGTAATCATCATGCCCCTTGGGTAGTTTGAGTGCCCGCATTGTGCCGCAGCGGGCAGCGGCCGGGCGGCGCCGTGCGACAAAGCGCAGGATTGGCGGTACAGGCCGCGAGAAGCGGCCCCCAAATCGTAGAGCGCTGCCGGCGCTGGCAGCCTGCGCATGCCGCCAGGCTTCTATGCCGCCTTCAATTTTGCGAAGTGGGCTTCGATTTCTTCAAGCGTTTTCCCTTTGGTTTCCGGCAGCAGGAAAGCGGCTGCCAGGAAGTAGACCACGGTGCAGCCAGCCCAGAAGAAGAACATCGCCGCGTAGCCATGCTGGCCGACGGTCGGCAGGAACACCGCGG
>JBCNOP010000080.1:0-19960 GCA_039593775.1 Pseudoduganella sp. | reverse complement strand
TCGGCGGCAAAACGGCGGGTGTTGACGATAGGCGGGTCGGTTTCCATCACCTGCGCCACCAGGGCGTTTGCATCTTCGCTGGCAGCGCCCTGCTGGATCGCGACCAGGCTGTTTCCCAGCAGGCCTGCGGTGGCTTCATAGGCCTGCGAGAGCAGGCCAACCAGGTTGGAAAGGATGGCGTGGTCGTTCTGCCAGCCCGCGGCGGCGGCTTCCTGTGCGACCGCTGCAGCCACCGATCCGTCCGGCGCCGCTTGCAGCAATTCGCGCATGGCTGCCAGCAGGCGCAGGCTGGCAGCGTGTGCCTGTTCGATCTGCGCCGCGCTGCTCAAAGGCGAGAGGCAGGCCACGAAATCGCCCATCCAGCGCGCTACGGCAGGCAACTGGGCGTCAGCGAAACCAAGCAGGCTGGCAACCGTGCTGACGGGCGCTTCGAAGGCCCAGGCGCCAAGCGGCCGGCCCGCGGCCAGCAACGCTGCCGCGACGGCCCGTGCGCGCTGCTGCGCCACCTCGCCGCTGGCCGCGAAAGCCAGCGCCCGCTGCAAGGCCAATTTGGGCGCGGCGTGGCGATCGCCTTCGTTCATGCGCACCAGCGCGCCGAACACCTCCCCGGCACTGCCGCCCGCGATGGCGGCCGGCACCGGCTCGGCCAACGGACGCACGCGCAGTGCAGGGTGGCCCAGCACTTCTTCGATCAGCGCGGCGCCTGCTGCGACCCACAAGCCACGCCCTGCATCCCATTCCAGCTTCTGCATTTCATTCCTCCGGCAACGTTCAGGAAATTGCAGTATCCTCAAAAAAGAACACCGACAATTCGCCCAACACCGAAATATGGATTCCAAGCTTGCCAACATTGCCGGCGCCATCGCCGAACCCGCCCGTGCCCGCATGCTGTGCTCCCTGCTGGACGGCCACGCACGCACCGCCACCGAGTTATCGGTGGTGGCCGAAGTGAGTCCATCCACCGCCAGCGCCCACCTGGCGCGCCTCAAGGATGAGCAACTGCTCGTGCAGCTTGCGCAAGGCAAGCACCGCTACTACCAGCTCGCCAGCCAGGAAGTGGCCACCGCACTGGAAGCCTTGCTGGTCGTTGCAGGCTTGCCACGCAATGAATTCAAGCCCAGCACGCCCGACCGCCTGCGCAATGCGCGCACCTGCTACGATCACATGGCAGGCACGGTCGCCGTCAAGCTGCACGACCATTTCGCCGCCCAAGGCTGGCTGGCAGAGGCCAGCGACGGTTACGAACTTAGTCCGGCAGGCGAACAGCAGTTCGAGCAGCTTGGGCTGGACCTGCCGGCACTGCGCAAGCTGCGGCGCCGCTTCGCCTGCCCTTGCCTGGACTGGAGCGAGCGCAAGCCGCACCTGGGCGGGGCGCTCGGCGCCGCACTGCTGCAACTGGCGCTGAAACGCGGCTGGGTCGAGCAGGATCTCGACAGCCGCGCTCTGCAAGTACCCCCCAAGGGACAGCGCCAGATGCTGGCGGCCTTCGGTCTAAGCGGCGTTTAAGGTTTTGATAAGATGATGCAGTTTCCTGAACCAAGAAGGAGACTCCGGTCGTGAAAAAACTCATTCGTGAAAACAAAGGCTTCATCGTCTTCCTGCTGACGCTGGGCGTGTTCCGCACCGCCATCGCCGACTGGAACCCGATTCCGTCCGCCTCCATGCACCCCAACCTGCTGGAAGGCGACGTGGTCTTCGTCAACCGCATTGCCTACGACCTGAAAGTACCGCTGACCGATATCTCCGTCAGCCACCTCGGCGAGCCGCAGCGCGGCGACGTCGTTACCTTCTTCTCGCCGGAAGACCGCACCCGCCTGATCAAGCGCATTGCCGCGCTGCCGGGCGACCGCGTTGAAATCCGCGGCGAACACCTGATCATCAACGGCAAGACTGCCGAGTACGCGGTACTGGGCAACGCCACAGAGCACATCGACAAGGTCGGCGACCTGGAAGCGCTGCAACTGAAGGAGCACAATGCCAACGCCAGCTACAGCATCCAGGTGCTGCCTCAAGTAGACGCGAAGCGCGACTTCGGCCCCGTCACCGTGCCTGCCGACAGCTACCTGATGCTGGGCGATAACCGCAACAACAGCCGCGACTCGCGCTTCATCGGCTTCGTGCCGCGCAAGCTGCTGATCGGGCGCGCTGAGCGCGTCCTGGTTTCGGCCGACATCCTGGGCAACTGGGCGCCACGCACGGAACGCATCGGCATGAGCTTGCGGCCATGATCGACTTCCAGGGACTGGCCAAGCATTACGGCGAATTTTCCGCCGTGCAGCCGCTGACACTCACGGTGCGGCGCGGCGAAGTGTTTGGCTTCCTTGGACCGAATGGCGCGGGCAAGACCACGACCATTCGCATGATGATGGGCATCCTGGTGCCAAGTGCCGGCCGCGTGCTGGTCGACGGACTCGATTGCCAGGCCAATGCCGCCGAGGTGAAGCGCCACGTCGGCTACTTGCCCGACAACCCGATCTTCTACGATTTCCTGCGCGGTCGCGAAATCTTGCAGTTCGTGGCGGAGATGCATGGCATGCCGTGCAAGGCCGCCGTCGAACGCGCCGCCCAGCTGCTGCAGGAATTCGGTCTGCTGGACGTGAGCGAGGAATTCGCCGTCAACTATTCGATGGGCATGAAGAAGAAGCTGGGGCTGGCCTGCGCCCTGGTCCACGATCCAGCTGTGCTGATCCTGGACGAACCGATCAACGGCCTCGATCCGCGCGCCGCACGGGAAGTGCAGGACCGCCTGATCGCCAGCGCCGCCGCCGGCAAGACCATCTTCGTTTCCACCCACTTGCTGGACATGGCGCAGCGCATGTGCAACCGGGTCGGCATCATCAACCGCGGCGCCCTGGTCGCCACCGGCTCACTGGAAGAACTGCGCGGCGCCAGCAGCGACAACAGCACGCTGGAAGAGCTGTTCCTCAAATTCACCGACGAAGACAGCCTGGCCGCATGATGGAGCTGCCCAGCGCCCCGCGTGCATTCTGGCTGCTTGCACGCCTGCGGCTGTTGCGGCTCCTGAACATCGGCAACGCTCTGCGCTTTCGCAAGGGTTGGCTCGGTCCCAGCCGCGCCCCCACGCGCGGCAAGAAAAATGCGCGATGGGTGGTCACCCTCGTGCTATCGGCTTTCATGCTGTTCGCCTTCCTGAATACCGCCAGCACATCGCTACTGAACATGCAGTGCCGGCTTCCCACCGGCAGCCAGTGCGCAGCAGCGGAATCGGACGCCGCGCCACGCGCCGCCATGCGCAAGGCGCGCAAGGAGCTGCAGGCTGCCCCCTTCCATCCCTTTCTGATGCAGGCTGCTGTAATGCAGGCCAGCCTGCTGTTCGGCATTGCCTTCCTGCTCCCGCTGGGCAGCAAGGAGCTGGCGCAGCCGGACTGGGACCTGGAATGGCTGGTCACGCTGCCGATGCAGCGCCGAACCTTGCTGCTGGCGCGCATCGCGGAACGCACGCTGGCCAACCCGTCCGGCATCCTCGCGCTATGGCCAATGTGCATGGCGGTCGCCTGGTATTCGGGCTATCGCTGGAGCACGCCTTTCCTGGCTGCTGCCTGCACCCTGCCCTTGCTTGCCTGTGCCGCCACGCTGCGTACCGTGGCCGATACGGGACTGCGCCTGCGCCTCGCCCCTTCGCAGCTACGCAACCTGCAGGCTATCGCTTCCGTGGCCAGCATGCCGCTGATGTACCTGGCCATGTCGCTTGCCATGCCAACCGCCACGCTGACGCTGGGCTGGGCCGTGCAATTCCCGGCCTGGACTTTGTGGACGCCGCCTGGCCTGGCGCTGCAGGCCCTGAATGCACGCGAGGCGCTGCATGGCCTGGGCTACGGCGCGCTGCTGGCTGCGGAAACCGCCATCCTGCTTTGGCTTGGCCTGCGCCTGCTGAATGCCTTGCTCGCCGACGGCGTGGTCGCCACCGGTTCGCGCGAAACCGGGCGCGGCGCCGGCTCGCGGTCTGCTTTCGATGGCTTGGCACCGGGCACGCCGCTGCAAAGGCGCGAGCTGCGCCTGCTGAGCCGAGACCGCAACTTCCTGGTGCAAAGCCTGCTGATCCCCCTGATCATCTTCGGCAGCCAGCTGGTGCTGAACGGCCAGGTGAAGAACATGGACCAGTTCATCAGCGATCCGGCGCTGCTGTCTTCCGTCGCCTTCGGCCTCGGTGCCTATGTGCTGATGCTATCGGCCTTCCAGACCATCAATACCGAAGGCCATGCCCTGTGGCTGCTCTACACCTACCCGAAAAGCATAGGCAGCATGCTGGCCGAGAAGGCGCAGCTATGGTCGGTGCTGGCCCTTGTTTATCCACTGGCGGTGTTCGCGATGGGGCTGTGGTTCGGCGTATCGGCCGACGGGCGTTTGCTCTCGCAACTGGTGCTGGTCATGGCCGGCATTCCGATTTTCGCGACGATTGCCGTGGCGCTCGGCGTGTGGGCTTGCGATCCGCTGGCCCAGGACTTGCACGCCCGCGTGCGCCCTACTTTCGCTTACGCCTACCTGATCCTGTCGTCGCTCTACACTTACGCCCTGAACACGCGCGAATGGCATGTTCGCCTGGCCGCGATCGTGCTGCTTTCGTCCCTCGCCCTGTCGCTGTGGCAACGCGCCCGCGATGCGCTGCCCTACCTGCTCGATCCCAGCGCCTCACCGCCGCCACGCGTTTCCGCCTCCGACGGCATCATCGCGGCGATCTTTTTCTTCCTTCTGCAATTGCTGGTGGCCGGCGCGCTATACCTGGCCGGCAAGCCGGTGACGCTGCCGACCGTGACCCTGTCTTTCGCCGTTGCCGGCGCCCTGGTCTACGGGCTGGCGCGCCTGCTGTATTGGCGCAGCGGGACCAGCGGCGTGCCGCGCCTGTGGAATGGGACCTGGAGCAGCGCCCGGCGCAGCGCCATCGGCTGGGGCATGCTGATGGCATTGCCCGCGCTGGCCTGCGGCTTCCTGTGGCTGGTTATCCTGCGCCAGTTTGGCGCCATGCCAAGCGCGCCGCCACCGGTCGCGCTGGCGTGGCTGGCGCCACTGGCCGTGCTGGCCGCACCGGTCTTCGAAGAATTCATCTTCCGCGGCCAGATTTACGGCGGCCTGCGCCGTTCCCTGCCCGCCTGGCAGGCCGCGGCCGCCAGCGCCGCGCTGTTCGCGGTCATCCATCCGCCGCTGGCCATGGCGCCGGTATTCGTGCTTGGCCTGTGCGCTGCAATCGCCGCAGAACGCAGCAAATCGCTGCTGGCTCCCATGCTGGCGCACGCACTGTACAACGCCGGCATGCTCGCCATGCAGTCCTAGAACAGCGGTCCGCAGGAAATCGTCCCGCGGCGCAGTGCGTGATTGTTATCCTGTGCATCATCTGCCCAGATGAACGTCTTCAGCTTGTTGATGCACTCCGATTCGGGAACGATTGCGATGCCTTCGTTATTCATATTGGACATCGAGCCTGGCCGGTTGTAGCCTTTGCGTACGACGAATTTGCCTTCGGTCGGAGACCCTGCAGTGGTGTCGACCGAAAGCACAGTCGTTTTGCCGCTGCAGTTGTTATCACAGGCGGCCCACAGGATATTGTTGTCCCGATCGAACGACAGATCCATGACCTGCGGCTGGCCGCTCGCAAACGTAGCAACGCGCACATAGCTGGAGCCGGACTGGTTGAGCGCATAGGCGTAGATTTGTCCGTTAGCTTCCAGGCCGACAAAGAACAAGCCTTTGCCGTGCGAGGGGTAATTCGCAGGATCGTAAGGAAGGCGGGTGTTGTCGTCGATAAACTGGCTCGCTTGCAGGTAGCTGTCCGGCACCCAGGTAATCGCTTCCAGGCCGGCATTGGCATCTACTTTAGGCAGGTCCGCCGTCAGGTTCCATTCGTTTGTTGCGTTCAGGGTGTTGCCGGTCGCACTGGTGTCGTAACGCAGGACGCTCAGGCGGCTCGAACCGCTTCCATCGCGCTCGGAGGCCACATAGACTGCCGGAGAGGTCAGTTCAGCCATGGTCACCCCTTCCGCATCGGGTGCGCCGGTGCCGTTCGGGTAACGCAAGGTCTTGCCGCTGCCCCAGTTGTTAGCGGTGTTCTTCACGTAATTGCTGCCATTCCACGTCAGGCTATAAAGCTTGGACGGGGAATTCTGCACGGCCCACAACACAGCAGGGTTCGAGGTCGCGGCAGGCTGGTAGAACAGGCCACTCAAGTTTTCGCCGAAGGTGCTGGCCTGGTCGGCGGTTACCACGGTGCTGGTGGTCGGCCAGGCGACATAGGTGGCCGCCATCGATTGGGTACTCAGCAAACCAATTGCGCATCCCAGGAAGAACTTTGCGAACCTTGATGAAGTGGATTTTTTCATTTGCCTGATCTCCGTGTATGTGTGTGCGTTGCACACCGTAGCAACCGAATGTGAATTGGCGATGACAGGCAAAAAAAAACGGTGGCCTGTTTCCAGGGCCACCGCAAAGAAGAACGCCATGGGGGCGTCAACGGAGGTAAATCGTACTAACGGGACTGGTGCGACATCATCCAGGCCACGAAAGCTTCACGGTTGCGCGAGCAGATCAGCACCTTGCCGCGGCCGGAGAAGCGCAGCACCATGCCTTCGCCGCTGGTCACCGAGTTGACCAGGTTGCCGAACAAGCCGCCGCCGGAGCGGGTCGCCACTGCCAGTTCGTAGCGCAAGGCGCTATCCCAGGCGACGACATGGGCATTGTCGATCACGACTTCCTTGCCTGGTTCCACGTCGACTTCATGCAGCGCGCCGAAGCCCGACACCACCAGTTGGCCGGAGCCAGTCGATTCGGTGATGAAGAAGCCGCCGCTCTGGCCGAACAGCGCGTTGCCGACGTTCTGGGTCCGCACCCGCAGGTCGATGCCGCTGCTGGCCGCGACGAAAGCGCCGTCGCTGATCAGGTACTGGCGCTCGCCCACTTCCAGCACGCGCATTGCGCCCGGCAGGTTCGGCGACAGGAGGCAGTTGCCGTCGCCGCCAGTCGCTTCGATGTTCTGCTGGAAGAAGGACTCGCCGTTCGCCAGGGAGCGCATCAGCGCACCGCCCAGGCCGCCGCGCATCTTGCCTTTCAGCTCGAGCGTCGAATCCATCATCACCATCGCATTCGATTCGCAGAAGATGCGCTCGCCCTGCTTCATCGACACCTGCAGGAAGGGATCGATATCCCCGGTTACTTTAAAAGTCGTCATAGTTTCAGGCTCCCTTCAATTCAAGTTTCTTGTGGCGGATCGAAGACCACAGCGATGCCACGATGAATGCCACGCCAATCAGGCCGGTAATCACTTCCGGAATATGGAACTTCATGCTGGCCAACATGATCACGGCCAGGATGCCGATCGCGTAGTGCGCGCCGTGCTCCAGGTAGACATACTCTTCGAGCGTGCCTTTGTGCACCAGGTAGACCGTCATCGAGCGCACGAACATAGCGCCAATGGCCAGGCCCAGCATGATGATCACGACGTCGCTGGTGATCGCAAACGCGCCAATCACGCCGTCGAAGGAGAACGACGCATCCAGCACTTCCAGGTAGAGGAAGCCACCCACGCCGCCGCGCTTGACCAGCTCACCGGCATTCACGCCGCCTTCTTCGCCCTTTTCCATCCAGGTCGACAGCGCATCAACGCCAACGTAGGTCAGCAGGCCCCACATGCCGGCCACCAGAACGATGAACTTCTGCGATTCTTCGACGATGCCGAGGCTCCCCAGCAGCACGCCCATCGAAATCATGATGGCAATCGAAGACACCTTGCCCAGCGCGCCCAGCTTGCGTTCCACATTGCCCAGCCAGTGCATCTGCTTTTCATGGTCGAAGATGAAGTTCAGGAACACCATCAGCAGGAACATGCCGCCGAATGCCGCCACCTCAGCGTGGTGGTTGGTCAGGTGAGTCGAGAAAGCTTTCGGGTCGTTCAGCGCCAGCGTCCACACATCGGGGATGCTGAGGTCTGCTGCTACTGCAACGATCACCAGCGGGAATACCAGGCGCATGCCGAAGACCGCGATGATGATGCCGACACCAAGGAACAGCTTTTGCCAGAATTCGTCCCAGTTTTTCAGGACGGAGGCATTGACAACCGCGTTGTCGAAGGAGAGCGAGACTTCCATCACGCTCAGAATAAAGGCGATCCACAGGGCCGCCAGGGCGCCACTGACGCCAGTTTGTTGGTACCCCCACCAGCCTGCCACAGCAAGACAGATGAAGGAGACCAGGAATGAAATCCTGAAGTGCTTCATCGGTTGACCCTCCTCGTTGATAAGTCTGGCCAGTCTAAGGGCGGGACGCCTTTTTAAAAATAGAAGATAATCGAAGTATTACTTCGTAAAAACCGAACCATGAAAACCACGGGCCTGAACTTCCGCCACCTCTACTTCTTCCGCATGGTTGCTGCCGAAGGCAGCGTGACCCGGGCCGCCGACCGGCTCGGACTGGCCATCCAGACGGTCAGCACGCAAATCGCCGCACTGGAGCAATCAATCGGCAAGTCGCTGCTCACCCAGCAGGGGCGCCGCCTGGTGCCGACCGAAGCGGGCCGGGTAGCGCTGACCTATGCCGAGCAGATTTTCCAGCTCGGGGACCGCATGCAGGAAGCGCTGGAGGAGGTGGATGCCGGCAAGATCCGGCTGACGGTGGGCATTTCGGACTCCATGCCGAAGCTGATCGCGGCGCACTACCTGCAAGCGGCACTGCCGCCGGAGACGCCAGTGCGCCTGGTCTGCACCGAGGGCGAATTCGACGTCCTGCTGGCAGAACTGGCGCTGCACAAGCTGGACGTGGTGCTGACCGACCGACCTGTGCGCGCCAGCGCCTCGCTAAGGGTATTCAGCCACCTGCTCGGTGAAAGCGAAATGCAGTTGTTTGGCGTACGCGCCCTGGCGCGCAAATACGGCAAGGACTTCCCGGATAGCCTGAACGGCGCACCGATCCTTCTGCCAACCCGGAATACCGCCCTGCGCGGCCGCATCGACGCATGGCTGCTGGAACAGGGCGTGCGGCCGGACGTAGTAGGGGAATTCGAAGACAGCGCGATGCTGAACACTTTCGGCCGCAGCGGCATGGGACTGTTCTTTGCGCCGGCGGCGCTGGCGGACGACATGCTGGAGCAGTTTGGCGCCGTGCCCGTGGGGCCGGCTTCCGAACTGCAGGAACAGTTCTATGCGATTTCCAGCGAACGCCGCATCAGCCACCCTGTGGTCGAGGCGATGCTGAATATTTCGCAGCGATAGCGTCAAGGCCGGCGCCGGCGTAAGTCATCATATCGTCGACCAGGCCTTCGGCATCGTCGCCCAGCGCGGGGAATAGCCTGGTGCGCATGTCGCGCGGGGCGACCAGGAGCGCCAGGCAGGGCGACATCAAAAGGAACAGCGCGCGCTGCAGGCCGGGCGTGCTGGGCGGCAGGCCGAGGATTTCGCACACAAGGCCGAGCATGACCATCGCTTTCGGTGCGATCGCCTTATGCACCAGCACCGGCGCGTGCTCGGTAGGCGACATCAATTCTCGAATCACAACGCGGGCGCCCCAGTGGGCCTGCGGCCCGGTGGCGCGCAGCACGATGCCGCGCAAGATCACGCGCAGCTTGTCGCGCGGCGGCATGTCGCGCGACGAGATTTCCTGCATTTCCTCAAGCTTGAGCAAATGGTGGTGTGCTTCCACCAGCACGGCCTCGTATAGCGCGCCGCGGCTGCCGAAGTGATAATTGACGGCAGCGATATTGGTGCCGGCGCGGGCGCAGATTTCCTTGCTGGTGGCGTCGGCAAAACCGCGCTCCGCGAACACCTGCCCTGCCACGTCCAACAGAGCCTGGCGGGTGGCGTCGCCGTCCTGGCGGCTGGCACGGGTTGCGGTCTTTTTTTGCATGGCTCGCATTTTACGTCGAAAACTATTTCAAATCCAAATTTGAATTTGATGTAGAATTTCCGCAGGAGGTTCTGCCATGAACAAGAAGCTTGTTGGAATTGCCATACTCGCTGCGGCGGCCGTTGCGGCTGGCGCCTGGTACTGGAACCGTCCGGCGCCGAACGACAAGGAGCTGGTCCTGTACGGGAATGTCGACCTGCGGCAGGTGGCACTCGCCTTCCCTGCCAGCGAGCGGGTGGCGCGCGTGCTGGCAGAGGAAGGCCAGAAAGTGCAGGCCGGCCAGGTCCTGGCGGAACTCGATACGCGCGGCTTGCGTTTGCGTTTGGCAGAAGCGGAAGCGCAGGCAAACGCCCAGCAGCAGGTGCTGGCGCGCCTCAAGGCCGGGACGCGGGCGGAAGAACTGGCGCAGGCGCGCGCCGGTACCAGCGCCGCGCAGGCCGAGGCCGAACTCGCACGCCAGCAACTGGAACGGGTACTGGCCGTGCAGCAGGACAGCAACGGCCGCGCCGTCAGCCAGCAGGACGTCGATGCCGCGCGTGCTCGTGCCAAGTCAGCCCAGGCGGCATTGGAAAAGGCGCGCCAGGGGCAGGAGCTGGCCCAGCATGGCCCGCGCCGCGAAGATATCGCACAGGCACAGGCGCAACTCGATGCGGCCAATGCGGCGATCGCGCTGCTGCAATACCAGCTTGGCGAAGCTTCTTTGAAGTCTCCCGTCAACGCTGTAGTGCGTGCGCGGCTGATGGAAGCTGGCGACATGGCTTCGCCACAGCGCCCTGTCTATACGCTGGCGATTGCCGATCCGAAGTGGGTTCGCACCTATGTGCGCGAGGCTGACCTGGGGCATATCAAGCCAGGAACGGCTGCAAGCATTTCGATCGACAGCCTGCCTGGCAAAGCGCTGGCGGGAAAGGTCGGCTACATTTCTTCCGTGGCCGAGTTCACGCCCAAAACCGTGCAGACCGAGGAGCTGCGCACTGCGCTGGTGTATGAGGTGCGCGTGCTGGCCGAGGATAAGGCCGACGTCCTGCGCATGGGCATGCCGGCAACCGTGCGGATCGCGCTCGGGCACTGATCGTGGATTCTCCAGTCCTCAGCGGACGCAAGCTGTCCCGCCACTTTGACGTCAAGGGAACCCCGGAGCCGGTAGAGGCGGTACGCGAGGTATCGCTGGAGATGGCTCCAGGTGTATTGACTGCGCTGGTCGGGCCAGATGGTGCGGGTAAGACTACCTTGCTGCGCATGGCGGCCGGCTTGCTGGCGCCCAGCGGAGGCAGCCTGTCGGTGCTTGGCATTGACGTCGCAGCGCGTCCGCAGGAGGTGCAGGACCGTATCAGCTACATGCCGCAGCGCTTTGGCTTGTATGAGGACTTGAGCGTGCAGGAGAACATGGACCTGTATGCAGACTTGCATGGCGTGCCGGCGGACGTGCGGCGCGAACGTTTCGCACGGCTTCTGCACATGACCGACCTTGCGCGGTTCACTTCACGGCCGGCCGGCAAGCTTTCGGGCGGCATGAAGCAGAAACTTGGGCTGGCTTGCACGCTGGTGCGCTTGCCGAAGTTGCTGCTGCTTGACGAACCGACTGTTGGTGTCGATCCTTTGTCGCGGCGCGAGCTGTGGCAGATCGTGCAGCAGCTGGTCGACGAGGAGCGGCTGTCGGTGATCGTCAGTACTTCGTACATGGATGAGGCGGAGCGCTGTGCGCAGGTGTTTGTCATGCATGAGGGGCGCTTGCTGGCGTCAGGGGCGCCTGATGAATTGCGTGCTCGTGCGGACGGCTTGAGCTTCACTGCCATGCCACGGGAGGGCGAATCGGCACGGGCCTTGCAGGCACGGTTGATCGATGCGCGGGAGGTCGTGGTGGATGCGGTGCCGGAGGGTGGGCAGGTGCGGTTTATCCGGCGGGCGGATGCTTCGGATGGCGCAGTTGCGCAACTGCTTGATGGCTTGCCAGTCAAGCCTGTGCCTGCGCGGCTGGAAGATGGATTCATGATGCTGCTGCGCGCCGCTCCACCCTCGCCCGTCGCCCCCGCCGTGGCAACGGCGGCGAGGGATATCGTGGCCGGCTCGCGTGCCGAGGCGGCAGCGAGCAAAGAGACGATAATTGAAGTGCGTGACCTGGTGCGGAAGTTTGGCGACTTCACGGCCGTGGCTAGCACCAGCTTCAGCGTTGCGCGCGGCGAGATCTTCGGCTTGCTGGGCCCTAATGGCGCCGGCAAGACCACCACCTTCCGCATGCTGTGCGGCCTTCTTCCGGCAAGCTCCGGCTTCCTCCAAGTCGCAGGCGTCAACCTGCGCCACGCCCGCGCGCAAGCCCGCGCCAAAGTCGGCTACGTGGCGCAAAAATTCGCCCTGTACGCCAACCTGACCGTGCAGGAAAACCTCGACTTCTTCGGCGGCGCCTACGGCCTGTACGGCAAGCTCCTGAAGCAGCGCACCAGCCAGGTGCTGGATGAATTCCAGTTAGGCGGACAGGAAGATACGCCGAGCGGCCAACTGCCGGGTGGATTCAAGCAGCGCCTCGCCATGGCAACCGGCCTGCTGCACGAGCCCGAAGTACTGTTCCTTGACGAACCCACCAGCGGCGCCGACCCGCTGGCACGGCGCGAGTTCTGGCGCCGCATCACAGCATTGTCGCAACAAGGCGTCACCATCGTGGTGACAACGCACTTCATGGAAGAAGCCGAGTACTGCGACCGCATCGTCATCCAGGATGCCGGGAAAGTACTCGCCATCGGCACGCCGCGAGACGTCCGCACACAGGCAGGCGACGCCGGCAACATGGAAGACGCTTTCATCGCCATCGTCGAAAAGAACCGCAACGGAGGCGGCCAATGAACAGCGGCTTCCGCTCCCGCCTCGCCGCGCTGGTACGCAAAGAGTTCCGCCAACTCCTGCGCGACGCCTCGAATATGGCCATCGGCATCGCCCTGCCGATCGTGCTGATCCTGATCTTCGGCTATGGCCTTTCGCTGGATGTCAAGAACGCCCCCGTCGCCATCGTGATGGAAGACAGCTCGCCTACCGCGCAGGAAGCCGTAGCAGGTCTCAGCCTGTCGCCGACCTTCGCTCCGCTGCCGGTGGCCTCGATGCACGACGCCGAAGCCCTGATGCGCGAGCGCCGTGTAGACGCCATCGTCCGCATCCCTTCCACGTTCACACGCGACATCGCCGCAGGCGGGGGCGCCGTGCAAATCATCGTGCATGGCGCGGAAGCCAACCGCGCCAACATCATCCTGAACTACGCCAGCGGCGCACTGCAACAATGGAACGCCCGCCGCGCCGAACGCCTGGGCAGCGCAGCCCGCCCAGAATCACTCCCCGCCAACGGCGCGGTGCGGATCGAACAACGCATGTGGTACAACAGCGCCAACACCAGCACCTGGTACCTGGTCCCGGGCCTGATTGTGCTGATCATGACCCTGGTTGGCGCGTTCCTCACCGCCTTGGTGATGGCGCGCGAGTGGGAGCGCGGCACGCTGGAAGCGCTTTTCGTCACGCCGGTGCGGCCCGTCGAAATCCTGCTGGCCAAAGTCATCCCCTACTTCTGCGTCGGCATGATGGGCCTCTTCCTGTGCCTGGCAGCGGCACGCTTCCTGTTCAAGGTTCCGATGCAAGGATCGCTGCTGGTCATTATCGTCGCCTCCATGCTCTACCTGGTGGTGGCAGTCGGCATGGGCTTGCTGATTTCTTCCGCGACCAAGAACCAGTTCCTCGCCAGCCAGCTCGCCCTGGTCAGCAGCTTCATGCCTTCGCTGATGCTGTCCGGCTTCCTGTTCGACCTGCGCAATGTGCCGGTGGCGGTACAAGTCGTCGGCCGCATCCTGCCCGCCACCTACTTCATGGAGCTGGTAAAGACGCTATTCCTGGCCGGGAACGTCTGGCCGCTGATACTGCGCAACTGCGCCATCCTTGCCGCCTACGCAGTGCTGCTACTGGGCATCGCACGCGCGGTTACCCGCAAACGACTGGACTGAGGCTGACATGATCAATTTCCTCCGCCGCATTGCCGTCATCGTCCGCAAGGAATTCCTGGCGGTGCTCAAGGATCCGAAGAGCCGCTTCATCCTGGTGGTGCCGGCTATCGTGCAAAGCCTGCTGTTTGGCTATGCCGCGACCTACGACCTGACGTATGTGCCCTACGCGCTGAATGACGCGAGCCACAGCGCCGCTTCCGCCGAATTGCTGGCCAAGCTGGACGCCAGCGGCACCTTCCGTCGCAAACTAAACTTCGAAACGCAGGAAGCGCTGCGTGACGCAATCGACAGCGAAAAAGCCCTGCTGGCCATCAGCATTCCCGTCGACTTCGAACGCCGCCTGTATGCGGGCGAGGCAGCGCCCCTGCAGATCGTGCTGGATGGGCGCAATTCCAACACGGCCGGATCGGCCGCAGCCTATGTCGGCGCTGTAGTAGCTGACTTCAATCGCCAGTGGCGCGAGAAGCACGGCGGCGCGCAGCCCCTATTGCGCGTCGAATCGCGCGCCTGGTTCAACCCGAACCTGGAAACCCGCTGGTACCTGATGCCTGGAATGATCGCAGCCCTGAGCATGCTGCAAACCTTGCTGCTGACCGCTCTCTCGGTGGCACGCGAGCGCGAACAAGGCACCTTCGACCAGTTGCTTGTCACTCCGCTGACGCCAATCGACATCATGATCGGCAAGGCCCTGCCACCCGTCATGATCGGACTGGTGCAGTCCACCCTGATCCTGCTGGTCACGCGGCTGTGGTTCGGCGTACCGATGGCGGGATCACTGTTCTCCATCTACGCCGGCCTGCTCCTGTTCACTGTTGCCAGCGTTGGCATCGGCCTGTCGATATCGGCCGTATCGCTGAACATGCAGCAAGCCATGCTGTACACCTTCGTGCTGGTGATGCCGATGATGCTGCTATCCGGACTCACCACGCCCGTGCGAAATATGCCGGAATTGCTGCAGGCCGTGACCATGGCGAACCCGCTGCGCTTCGCCATCGACATGGTGCAGCGGGTTTATCTCGAAGGCGTGGGTTTGGGCACGCTATGGCCGAACATGGTGCCGCTTGCCCTGATTGCCCTCATCACGCTCCCCCTGGCGGCATGGCTGTTCCGCCACCGCCTTGCCTGAACTGGAAACATCATGAAACAGCTCGCCACCTCACTGCTTTGCCTGTCGCTGGCCGCTTGCGCGGTCGGTCCGGACTACCACGAACCGGTCGTGCAGGCGCCCGCCACATACGGCGAATGGCATGGCGGCTCGCCGGCCTTGCGCGAGACCGGGCTGGCAGCCGGCACATCGCAATCGTTTGCCCGTTTTGGCGATCCCGTATTGAGCCAATTGCAGAAGCAGGCACTGGCGGCCAGCCTCGATGTGCAGTCGGCCGCCCTGCGGTTCGCACAGAGCAGGATGGCCCGCAACGTGGCTGCCGGTGCCCAGGGACCACAGCTCACCGCCCATGCCGGCGCCACCCGGCAGCGCCAGTCGGAATCCGGGGCCGGGACACGCATGGTCGATGCGATTGCACCAGCCAATCGCGATGCGCTGATCGAAAAGCTCAGCGATCCATTCACGCTGTACCAGGCCGGATTTGATGCAGCCTGGGAGCTGGACCTGTGGGGCCGCGTACGCCGCAGCGTGCAGGCAGCGGATGCAGGAATGGCGGAGGCCAGCTCGCTCCTTCGGGACGTGCAACTGGCGGTGCAACTCGAGGTGGCGCGCAATTATTACGAGCTGCGCTCGGTCCAGCGCCAGCAGGAACTGCTGCAGGCCGACCTGGCCACAGCGCGCGACATGACGGCGCTGGTGGCGGCACGCCAGCGCGGCGGGCTTGCCAGTGGCCTCGAAGTCGAGCAGCAGCGGGCAGCACTCGCGGAACTCGAAAGCCGCATGCCGGCACTGCTCGAGCAGGAAGCCGCCGCCAGCAACAGGCTGACAATGCTGCTGGCGAAGCCACCCGGCGCATTGCAAGAGCAACTGGCGGCGCAACAAGACGCGGCGCCGCCAAGTGCGCCTGACCTGGCGCTGGGCGTGCCGGGCGAAGTGATGCGGCACCGGCCTGACATCCAGGCAGCGGAGGCCCACCTGCAAGCCGCCACGGCCAGGATTGGCGTAGCGGTGGCCGACCTTTACCCGCGCATCACGCTTGGCCTGTCGCTCGGCTTCGAATCGCTCGACACCGGCAAGTTCGGCGACTGGGGCAGCCGCCAATGGTCGCTCGGCCCGAGCCTGCAACTGCCGATTTTCGACAATGGCCGCCGCCGCGCGACGGTCGAACTGCGCAAGCTGGAAGAACAGGAGGCGGCCATCAATTTCCAGAAAACCGTCCTCAAGGCCTGGCACGAAATGGACGACGCGCTCTCCGCCTACGCCGCCGCGCGCCAGCGCCAGCAAGCGCTCACCGCCCGTGAAACCAGCGCCCGCTCCACGCTGGACCTGGCCACAACGCGCGCGCGCCGCGGCCTGAGCGACGAACTGCCAGTACTGCAAGCGCAGCGTGCGCTGCTCGCCCTCCAGCGCGAACGCACCGCCAGCGACACCGAACTCGCCTTGCGCCTGGTCGCCATCTGCAAGGCCAGCGGACTCGCCCCGCAGCCATAGCTTTCTGCTAAGAAATTATCAGTTTTGCGCGAGGTGGGGCCCGGGTCGGATAAGATAGAGGTTTTCGACTCTCCGCCTTAGGGCGCTTATGGACAACCTTTTACTAGTAATTTTCGCTCTCTTCCTCGTAGCACTGAACGGCTTCTACGTCGCCGCCGAATTCAGCATCGTCACCCTGCGCCGCACCCGCGTGCGTGCCATCGAAAAGACCCAGGGCCTGCGCGGCCGCATCCTTGCCAAGGTCCACGGCCAGCTTGATGCCTACCTGTCCGCCTGCCAATTGGGTATCACGCTCGCCTCGCTTGGCCTGGGCTGGATCGGTGAACCTGCCTTTGCCCGCCTGCTGGAACCCCTGCTCACCTTCATCGGCATCACCTCGCCGGAAATCGTGCACGGCATTTCCTTCGTCTTCGCGTTCGTCACCATCTCCTTCCTGCACATCGTGGTGGGCGAACTGGCGCCGAAGTCGCTGGCCATCCGTATTCCCGAAGCGGTCGCGCTGTGGAGCGCCATCCCGCTGTACGCCTTCTACTGGACCATGTACCCGGCCATCTGGCTGCTGAACCAGAGCGCCAACGCGGTGCTGCGCCTGGCCGGCCTGGGCAACGCCGGCGGCCACGAATCGCATTATTCGACCGAAGAACTGAAGCTGATCCTGCGTACCAGCCAGCCTGGCGAATCGTTCAACAAGGACGAACGCAACATCTTGGCCAACTCGCTGGACTTCTCGCAGCTGCGCGTGGCTGACCTGATGCGCCCGATCAATGAAGTGATCGCGCTGCACGCCGACCGCTCGATCGACGAAAACCTCGATACCGTGGTGCGCAACCGCTTCAGCCGCTACCCCTACTTCGATGAAGAAGGCGACACTGTGCTGGGCGTGGTGCACTTGAAGGACCTGTTCTTTGCGCTGCAGTCGCGCAAGGAGCTGAAAAACCTGTCCGGCTTCCTGCGCCCTGTCGAGACCATCTCCGCCCGCACCCCGGCGCTGGAACTGTTCCGCCGCTTCAAGGACGGCGCACCGCACTTCGCGCTGATTGGTGAAAAAGGCAAGCGCCCGGTCGGCTTCCTCACGCTGGACAACCTGCTGGGCGCCATGGTCGGCGAAATCCACGACGAATTCCGCCTCAACGAAAACGACTGGCTCAAGCAGCCGGACGGTTCGCTCATCGGCAAGGCCAGCCTGCCGATCTTCTCGCTGGAACGCATCCTCGGCGTCGACATCGAAAACGAGGAAATGGGCCTGGGCGAAGTGGAATCGGTCGGCGGCCTGATCATGCTCAAGCTCGGCGACATCCCGAAACAGGGCCAGCGTGTCGAATTCGACGCCTTCGACCTGGTCGTGAAAAAGATGAATGGCCCGCGTATACTGTTGGTAAAGGTAATCCCGCGCAACCTGCCACCGGATTCCGACGAACAGGATTGATATGCATCCGCGCAGCATCCTGATTGCCGTTGCGGCCTGCCTTGCCGGCAGCGCCGCAGCAGCGCCTTGCGGCCCCTACACCGTCGCCATGTACGAGCACGGCGCGTTGTATTACCGCAGCGGCGAGCAATGGGCCGGCATCGACAAGGACATCGTCGATGAACTGGCACGCCGCACCGGCTGCGAGCTGCGCATGACGCGCGACTCGCGCATCCGCATCTGGACCATGCTGAAAGAAGGCACGCTGGACATGACCATGTCCGGGATTTCCACGCCCGAGCGAGAAGGCTTTGCGCGCTTCACGCCCTACCTGCAGTCGCGCAATATGCTCCTGGTGCGCAACGAGGCGGCGCGGCATGCCACTACGCTCGAACAATTCGCCGCGAGGCCGGAGCTGAAAGTAGCTGTGATCAAAGGCTTCCGGCACGGCACCACTTACGACGCCTGGCTGGACCGGCTGCGCAAGCAGGGTCGCGTGTACGACACGCCTGACTACACCACGCTGCTGCGGCTGTTCCAGTTTGGCCGCGTGCACGCCATTCTCCAATTAAGCAGCAATGTCGACGCCCTGCAACGCGACGCCCAGTTGCGAGGCCAGTTCCATGTACTGGACCTGGTGCCACGCGAGAACGTGCAAGGATCGCTGGTGATTTCCCGCCTGGTTGCCGACACCTCGGCCAGCAAGCTCGAGCAGGCGCTGCGGGCCATGCGCGAAGACGGCACCATCAAAACCATCATGGAACGGCATACCAGTCCTGAAAGGGCGCTGGCCATGCTGGTGCGTTAGCCCGCCTGCCTGACCAGTTCAAAACGCACTCGGTGCAGTATGCCGTCCTTCGGCAAGTCGGTCCGCGTTACTGCGATGTTTTCGCCGAAGTGCTTGATGCAGCCTGCAATCAGGCCTTCGGCCAGGTCGCCGAAGCCGCGCGGGGAACTGTAGTTCATCACCAGCCGGTCAGCGGCTGGGCGTTCGCAAGGCAGCGATGGCAGCTCGGCATCGGGGTACAGCTTGCGTACTTCGACGTGGATCACATCGTCTATGCGGGACAGGAAATCAAAACTGGTATGGCTGTCTGCAAACAAGGCCGGGTAGCCAAGGCTGAAGCGCTGGAACAGGTGTTCGCCGAACAAATGGATCAACTGAGGCACGCCAATGCCGCTGGCATTGGAGAGCGCCTGCACCAGGCGCACCAGCTCCGCATGATCGTAGGTGCCGACTGAAGTGTAGGCGCCATCGTTGGGAAGCCTTGCCTCGGTAATGATCCGGTCCAGCATGTCGAGCCCCATACGGCTCTCGACCAACTCCATGAATTCGGTGAATACTACGCCCTTCATAGCACCCTCCTTGTGAAGTACCTGCTAAACGACCGGCTTGACCTTGGTCCAGTTCCTGAGCAGGCCTAGCGCCACGGCCAGCAGGGTCGGCCCGATGAACAGGCCGACGAAGCCGAAGGCCAGCACGCCCCCCATCACCCCAAGCAGCACCAGCGCGAAAGGCAGGCTGGATCCGCGCGAGATCAGGATCGGCTTGACCACGTTATCCACGCCGCTGATGACGACCGTGCCGTAGACAAGCATGAAGATGCCCCAGCCGGTCATCCCCTGCGAAAACAGCCAAATCGAGGCGCCGCCCCAGATCAGCGGCGGCCCCACAGGCACCAGTGAGAAGATGAAGGTGGCTACTGACAGCAGGGCCACTGCCGGAACGCCGGCAATCAGGAAGCCCACCGCCGCCACGGCTGCTTGCGCCAGCGCGGTACCAAGCATGCCGTACATCACGCCAGTAACGGTGCGGCTGACGGTTTCCGCCACTTCGACCGCATGCTCGCCCATGATCTTGTCCATGCCCACTTCCAGCGCGGTCACGATGTTATGGCCGTCGCGATACAGGAAAAAGGAGACAAAGGCGGCCAGGCTGACTTGCGCCACGCCGGCGCCAAGCACGATGCCGCTATTCAGCAGGATATTGCGAGCTGGTTCGACGTATTTCTTGGCGACCGCCAGCAGTTCTTCCTTGCTGCTCAGGATCTGCCGCAAGTAGGAGTCGACTGCCTCGCCCACAACCGGCAACTGGCGCAGCCAGGCCGGCGGCTCGAAGCCGCCGGCATCGAGTGCAGC
>JBCNOP010000008.1:0-65733 GCA_039593775.1 Pseudoduganella sp. | reverse complement strand
CTGATGTTCTCGAAGAGATTGAAAACGAAATAGATGTGCGATTACAGGTCACTGCAACGACTTGGACCAACGTTCCAGATGAGGTAAGACGTGCATTTGAATTAGCCACGGTTTGACCGAAGTCGGCCAGGAGCGGTCGTTTGTCGACCTGCACCAAACCGTAAATGCCGGGCCCGAAAGAATAATGAAGCAATTCAACCGAAATCTCATTACGCTTTATGCAACTCAAGAGTTACTTGACTTTGTCAAAGCGATTAAGCCAAATCTGTACCAATGGACCTTGAGTACGATAAATAATCGTCCACCTGCCTACCTAATCGATGTTGAAGATCAAAATTGTCATGGCATGGTCCTCGAGAAGCATTTCGTTGAAATCACTGAGAATGTATTAGGAAGTCTTCTCTATATTGAAAAGGAGGCTTGGCCGAAGGAAATTACGTTTGAGTTATTCTCTCGGTGGTTTTCATATCAATATCACGAAGAGATATTCGATTTGAGTACGCAACTGCTTCAGAGCTACGAGGAGTAACCAGAGATATCATAACTGCAGGCCAAACAATGTCGTCTTTGCGATCAAGACAAGTGCCCAACGGGGGCAAGGCTTTCACTTTGTTTGCTGGACACCCCGGCCGCTACGTGTTTGCCGTGCCGGTTAGCGCAACAAGTTGGCAGACCGCGCTCGGCCAGAAGCAGTCGCTTCCTCGTTTCTCCGAACCTGTGAAATAGTTGAAATTCTAAAAGGATATACAGATGCAACGAAAAATTGCCTTAGCCTTCTTTCTCATTCTGCTTACACCTTTTGTCACACAAGCTGCCGATCCGCAGTTGTTCCACGTAGCGGTCTCGGACGTGCCTGTTGAGAACGGCAAGCTGCTGAACATAGAATTCCAAGAAGTTGCGCGCGATGATCTAGGATCTACCGTGCAGATAACACGGCGTTCCGGCGGCTCGGTATCATCGTCAATGTTTGTTTTGCGAGGCATGTGCGGCTTAGCACGTTCGCGAGGAAAGCAGAATTTCGTGCCCAAGCACGTAGAGGGGGAACAAGATCGCTACACAGTGACCTTTCCGGAGACAGCGCCCGAACCCGGAAAAGGGTTTTCGATCAGCCAGTGTGAATTGATGCGATACTGATCTCGCTACCGCAATATTACAACGCTTACCGTCCGCTTCGGGGCGGAATCTGCCAATGCGCAACTCCGTGTGTCAAGTCAGGACGAAATAGAACGCATTCCCTCCGGCTGGGCGGGGAAGGTGCAAACCCGGTCGCGCCCGGCGCGCTTGGCAGCGTACAGGGCAGCATCGGCGCGCTGCAGCAGTTCGCCAAGCGACTCGCCCGGCTGGTGCTCCGCCACGCCGGCGCTGATCGATACTTGCATGGCCGACAGCGGCCCGTCGAAGCGCATGGCGCGCACTTCGCTGTGGACCCGTTCCGCAAACTGGAGGCTATGCTGGAGGTCGAGCTTGGGCAGGAAAACGGCGAACTCATCGCCGCCGTTGCGCACCGCGATGTCGATGCGGCGCGTATGGCTGTTCAATAAGGAGCCTATGCGCTGCAGCACCAGGTCGCCAACCAGGTGCCCATGGTTGTCGTTGATCTGCTTGAAACGGTCGACGTCGAACACCAGCAGCCCTACCCGTTCGGCCGGGTCGCGTTCATGCTGCTGCAGCAGGCGGGCGGCGGCATCTTCCATATAGTGGCGCGTGTACAGGCCGGTCACCGCATCGCGTACCGCCAATTGGTAGTACTTGGAGCGGTCCTTTTCGAGCTCGCTGTTGTCGAGCTGGGCGCGCCGCAAGTCTTCATAGGCCGACAGCAGCTTCTGGTGTACCTGTTCCAGCTCCTGCTGCTGGCGCGCTTCGGTGGTGACGTCTTCGTAAATCGTGACGAAACCCATGACCCGGCCCTGCTCGTCGCTCATGGGACGGCCGGTCACCTGCAATACCGTGCCGTTGGCGCGCGTGCGCCGGAAACGGTGCGGCACGAACTGGCGCGCCAGGCTGATGCGCTCGCGCACCTGGGCTTCCGGCTCGCCCGGCCCGAATTCGCCGCGCAGGGCATTGAAGCGGAACAGGTCTTCCAGCAGCACGCCCGGCTGCATCAGGCTGTCGGGGAAGTCCAGGCATTGGCAAAAAGTGTCGTTCCAGAACCTGAACTGCAGGTCACGGTCGATGATGGACATGCCGACCGGCAGGTACTGTATGGCGCGCAGCAGGTCCGCCAACCCAACCTGCATGCCACGCTCGCGAGTTTCGCTCAACATGTCGGGGTCCTCCGCGGCCTGCCTGCTAACTTCAGTTAAGAATATGTGCCAGCTTGTCCGGGTTGCGCACCACGTAGATGCCGGTGATGCGCTGGCCATCGGTGGCAAAGCCTTGCGCCGATTCCAGCTGCCCGTCCACGAAGCGCAGCAGGCCTGGTTCGCCATTGACCAGCGCGGCGCGGTATTCGATGGCGCCCAGCTTGTGCATGCCGGCGTACAGCGCGGCGATCTTGTCCGGATCGGTGATGACGATGCCGAAGGATTTCACCTTGCCGCCGCCGTCGCCAACCAGTTCCATGTCTTCCGCCAGCAGGGCGCGTACTGCCGCCTTGTCGCCGCTGGCCGATGCTTCAACGAAGCGCTGCAACAGCTGGCGGTGCGTCTCCGCCGGAATGTCGAAGCGCGACTGGCCCTGCTGCACACGCTCGCCGGCCCGGCTCACCATCTGGCGGCATGCAGCTTCCGATTTTCCAAGCTGCTCGGCGACCTCGTTGTAGTCGTAGTCGAACACCTGGCGCAACAGGAAGGCAGCGCGCTCCTCCGGACCGAGGCGCTGTAGCAGCCACATATAGGCCAGAGACAGGTCGCTGGCGCGTTCGGCCTGGATTTCCGGCGTTTCCTCGTCGATCGCGACCAGCGGCTCCGGCAGCCACAAGCCCTCATACGCCTCCCGTTCTGCGACAGCGGCGCGCAGGCGGTCGATCGAGAGCCGCGTCACCACGGTAACCAGCCAGGCTTCGGCCGACTGCACGCTGCTGGTGTCGGCGCCCTGCCAGCGAATCCAGGCATCCTGCACCACGTCCTCGGCATCGGCACGTACGCCGAGCATGCGGTAGGCGATGGCAAACAAGCGCTTGCGAAGCGCGTCAAACACATTTGATTCAGTCATGAAGCAGGACTATACCCGACCTTGTGCACCTTCAGCAGGACCTCGCGCAATTCGCGCACGCGCGGCGGCTTGCTCAGCACTTCGTCCACGCTGGCCGGCTTGGCATCGACATCGCCTTCCGGAATCAGGCGCTGGCCCCAGCCAGTGACCAGGATCACCGGCGTGGCCGGCGACAGCTCCTTGATGCAGCCTGCCACTTTGCGGCCGTCGACGTGCGGCATGCCAAGGTCGCTGAACACCGCGTCGAAGGGCTGGCTCGATTCCATCGAAGCGCGGAACTGTTCGATGCCGGCGGCGCCGCCATTGGCTGCCACCACCGTATGGCCATCGCGCTGCAGGATGGTGGTCATGGAAGCCAGCACCGCCGGGTCGTCGTCAATCACCAGCAGGCGCATCGGCTCGGCCACCGCCACCGCAGTGGCCGGGGCTTCCAGCGGCGGCATGGCCGGATGCGCCTGCGGCAGCGGGAAGGCCAGCGACACCGTGGTGCCCTGCCCGATCATCGATTCCACCTGCACCACGGCGCTGTGGCGCTCAGCCATCGAATTGACGGTGGCCAGCCCCAGGCCGCTACCGCGCTCGCCCTTGGTGGTGAAGAACGGGTCCAGGCAATGGCGGCGCGTCGACTCGTCCATGCCGACCCCGCTGTCCACCACGTCGACGATGGCATGCTCGCCGGTGCTGCGGGTGCGCAAGGTCAGCGTGCCGCCCTCGGGCATGGCGTCGACGGCATTGAACACCAGGTTGGTCAGTGCCTCGCGGATTTCAGGCTCGGAGCCCATGACGGACGGCAAGCCGGGCGCCAGCTCGAGCTTCATGTTGATGACCACGCCTCGCTGCTGCGGCATATCGCTCCAGCGCGCCCGTGTCAGGTCGGCCACCTGCTGCGCCAGCACGTTCAGGCTCACGCTGGTCAGTTCCATCTGCGGCTCGCGGCGGCGGTACAGTTCGCGCATGCGCGCCACCGTGGCCGCCACGTCGTCGATGGCGCGGGCGATCACCTGCAGGTTGCTGCGGCCGCTGGCACTCAGGCCCGTTTCGGTTTCCAGCAAGGTTTCCGTGTACAGGGCCACCGGCGAGATGGCGTTGTTGATGTCGTGCGCGATGCCGCTGGCCATCTGGCCCAGGGCGCGCAGGCGCTCTTCGCGGGTGACCGACTGCTGCGTCGCATGCAGGGTGTGGTAAGCCTGCTGCAGCGCGCCGTACAACTGCGCCTGGCGCGCCGCCAGCGCTGCGTGCTCGCTCAGCTGGCGCAGGAATTCGCATTCGCCGCTGGAGAACGAGTTCTGGATGGTGCGCGCCACGGCCAGCACGCCAAACACCACGCTCTCGGCTTGCAGCGGCGCCAGCACCAGGGAATTCAGGCCGCCGCGCGCCAGCCGGTGCGGGAAGGGGAATTCGCTGCCGCTGATGTCAGGCTCATACACCAGTTGCCCTTTCACGCAGCGCGACAGCCCATTGTTGTCGATCGAGACCTGGGAACCTTCCTTCAGCGCCGCATCGCCCGGCAGCAGGGCATTGCCCATGCCGACGCAGCTCGCTTCCAGCACGCCCTCCTGCAGCAGGAAGACACAGGCAAAATCCACCGGCAACTGGTCTTCAAGGTTGCGCACCAGCACCTGCAAGATGCTGCGCAAATCCTGGCGCTCGCCGATCGAGCGCGTCATCTGGTGCAGCAGGCTGAGCCGCCCGAGCTGCGCCTGCACTTTGAGTTCGGCACTGTGGCGCACCGCCATCTCGTCGTGCAGGGCGGCATTGGCGGCGACCAGTTCGTCGCGCGACACGGTGGTGGCGCGCAGGCGCTCGGTCATGGCATCAAAGGCGCGCGCCAGGTCGCCCACCTCGTCGACCGCCTTCATGTTCATGCGGAAGTCCAGCTTGCCCGAGCCCACCAGCTCTGCGCCGCGCCGCAGGCGTTCCAGCGGATGCGCCACGCTGCGGATGGTCATGGCCAGTGCGCCCAGCACGGTCAGCGCCAGCAGCAGGCCGAGGCCGGCCGCCACCGCCGAGGCATTCTGCTGCGCCTGGAGCACGCCCTGGCGGCTGCGCCGCGCCAGTTCTTCCGCGTCACGGATCATGTCCTGGGTGCGCGACATCAGCTGGCCGAACAGGCGCGCTTCCAGCAGGTGCAGCACCTCGGCCCGTTCCGGCGTGGCGTGCAATTCCTGCCGCACCAGCAGCAGCTCGGAAAAATGCCGCGCCAGCAGCGGCAGGTTTTCCTGCAGGTCGTGCAGCAATTGCGACTCTTCCGCCTCGCGGAACAAATCATCGCGCAGCAGCATGCCTTGCAGCGAGTCCTTGCGCAATTGCCATTGGATGTGGGAACGCCGCTCCTGGGTTTGCGCATATTCGAGCGACAGGTAGCGCAGCGCCACTACGCCGCTGACGATTTCCCCGGCGCGTTCGTTGCGCTGCAGCTCCTGCCGGACCTGGCGCGTGGCACCGATCATCAGCAGGATGGCCACGGCTACTCCGGCCACGCACAGCCACTGGGCCCACTTCAGGCGAGTGATAATTTTCATGGCGGCTCAGTGGATGACGGTGACGGCAGTCGGCCGCACCTGACCCAATCCTTCCAGGTACACATTGTCGAGGAAATTCGGCACTTCGCGTGAATTGGCCAGGCGGTTGCGGATGGCCCAGCGGGCCCGGTCTTCAAAAGCCAGCAACAGCGACTGGTCCAGTTCCAGGCCAAAGTGGTAGGTGGGCCAGGCCGCGAGCACCTCGTCGCGATTGAGCTTGGCGGTCGCCGGCAGCAGCGGCTGCGCCTCCTGCGGCGACTTTTCGCACCACTCCGAGCCTTGCTCGATGGCTTGCAGCAAGCGCGGGATGACTGCCGCCCGTTCGCCGGTAAAGCGCTGCAGCGACACCAGGTTGTAAATACTTTCGTAAGCCTGTTCGCCGGAGAAGCTCACCGCCGTGTCGCCCAGTTGCTTGCGCATGGCGCCGAGGAAGGGCTCCCAGCCGGCCACCGCGTCGACCTCGCCGCGCTGCAGCGCCTGGCCCAGTTCCTCCGGCTTGTAATTGACCATGGTGACTTCGCTGCCATCCATGCGCTGCCAGTTCAGGAATACGTCCAGCGTGAACTGGCCCGAGGTGCCCTGCGTGACGCCGATGCGCTTGCCCTTCAGGCTGGCCGGCGTCAGCACGCCATGGTCGCGGCGGCCGATGATGCCGTGGTCCTTGCCGGTGCGGAAAAAGGTCGCCAGCACTTTGACCGGCACGCCATCCATGGCGGCAAACACGATGGGAATGTCGGCCACGGTGCCGACGTCGGCCTTGCCATCGACCACCGCCTGCATCGATGCCTTGCCGCTAGAGAAGGGCAGCACCTTGACCTGCAAGTCCTGCTCGGCGAAGTAGCCGCGCTGCTGCGCCGCCACCACCGCGCAGGTGCCGACGTATTCGGTATTGACGGCAATCACCAGTGCCTGCGGGGGCCGTGCCGGCCGCCGTTGCTGCTGCCACAGCCAGGCCACGCCCAGCGCCAGCACGATGAACAACACGGCAAGGACCTGCATGGTTCGGCTACGCATGGTGCACCTGTTGGTTAGTTTCCGGCGCCAGCGGCAGTTCCACCCAGAAGGTGCTGCCCTGGCCCGGCTGGCTCTCGACGCCGATGGCGCCCTGCATGGCTTCGACCACGCGCCGGGTGAGGGCAAGGCCAAGGCCGCTGCCCTCCTCCTCTTCGTCGCGGCCGAGCCGGTGGAAGGGCTGGAAGATGTGTTGTACCTGGTCCGGTTCCAGCCCCGGCCCGGTGTCGCTGACGGAAATGCGCAGGCGGCTGCCTTCCGACTCGGTGCAGGCCACGGCGACGCGGCCCTGTTCGTGGTTGTACTTGATGGCGTTGGACAGCAGGTTGATCAGCACCTGCACCAGGCGGGTACGGTCGGCGCGCAGGTGCCGCTCAGGCACCTCGCCAAAACCAAGGCTGATATCGCGCTTGGCCGCGAGCGGCGTCACCATCATCCGGCACTCCTGCAAGACCGTCGGCAAGTCGACTGCCTCCATCGCCAGCGGCACCTTGCCCGCTTCGATGCGCGCCAGGTCGAGGATCTCGTTGACCAGCTTGAGCAGGTGCTGGCCGGACTGCACGATATTGCGCGCGAAGCGCTGCTTTTCGATCTGAGTGGCCGGCAGCTTGTCGGCCGCCAGGATTTGCGCAAAGCCGAGGATGCCGTTGAGCGGCGTGCGCAGCTCATGGCTCATATTCGACAGGAAGCGCGACTTTTCTGCATTCGCATGTTCGGCTGCGGTGCGGGCCTGCTCCAGCCGGTGGTTGGCTTCCGCCAGTTCCATTACATTCTGGCGCAGCTGGCGCTCCAGCTCGGCGTTGGCAAGGCGCAGGGCGCGCGTGGCCTGGGCGCGTGCCAGCACCGGCAGCAAGGAAGAAGCCTTGAAGGGCTTGACGATGTAATCGAGGGCGCCGCCCTGCATGGCGCGCACGGCGGTGGCAATACTGCCCTCGCCGGTCATGATGATGCAGGCCAGGTCCGGATCGTGCTGCAATGCCTCCTTGACCAGGCCAATCCCATCCATGCCCGGCATGTTCAGGTCGGACAGCATCAGGTCAAAAGACTGGCTGCGCAGCAACTCCAGCGCGGATTCAGCGCTGGCGCAGCCTTCGGCATCGAACTGGTACTGGCGCAATACATCGCACAACGCCACGGTGTGGACGCTCTGGTCGTCTACGATAAGAATGCGCTGCTTCCGAACTTCCGTCATGCAATCCTCGCGAAGGCGGGCTTGCTTTGATTATGACGCTTGACAAGTAGCTAAAGTCTCACCAAATCTAACTAGAATTTAAATGCTTGCAGCTTTGGCGCCACAGTTCCAGAATGACAAAGCCTATGCGCCAACTCTTCCGCCAACCGGGTACGCCTCTGATGCTGACAAGCTTGTTGGCACTCTGGCTATTCGGCCATCCATGGCGCGGCATCTGGCATGACAACCTGCTGTATGCAGTTCAAGCGCTGCGCCGCCTCTATCCAGGCAACTTCGAGCAGGACTTGTACTTCCTGCACGGTTCCCAGGACGCATTTACCATGTTCAGCCCGGTTTACGCCGAAGTCATCAGTGTTCTTGGCCTGAACGGGGCTACTATCGCTTTACTGCTGGTGGGCTACCTGTTGTGGATAGCGGCCGCAGCATTCCTCGCAAGCGCTATGCTGCGCGGCATTTACTTCTGGCTGGGCCTGGCCATGCTGTTTGCCTGGCCCAACGATTACGGACCAAGCGCGGATGTCTTCCATTTGGCTGAATCCGTGCTTACTCCTCGCTTGTTTGCCGAAGGGCTTGGCATCCTGTCGTTGGGCTGCTTCGTGCGCCGGCGCTGGCTAGGGGGACTGTTGCCGGCAGTCCTGGCCTTCGCCCTGCATCCGCTGATCGCTTGCGCGCCGCTGCTGGCTGGTGCGTTATTGCGCGCCTGGGGCAACTGGCGCGCCATGGCAGTAGTGCTGCTGGCTGGCCTGGGGCTGTGCGCTGCCCTGACGGCAGCGGGCGTTGCGCCCTTCGATCGCATGTTGCTCAGCATGGACCGTGAATGGCTGGCCCTGGTCAACGAGCGGGCGCCGATGATGTCCTGGACTGCCTGGCAAGCCTCGGATTGGATCAGCCGCACCGCCGTCGCATTTTGCCTGGTGCTGGCGGCGGGCTGGCTGGCCAGCGGCATGGTGGCGCGCCTGTTCCGCTGCGCGGCTGTGCTGGGAGCGCTCGGCCTGCTTGCCAGTTGGGTGGGCACCGGATTGACAAGCAATTTACTGCTATTGCAAACCCAACCCTGGCGCCTGCTGTGGATCACGCACCTGTGTTCGTGGCTGGCCCTGGCCTGGCTGCTGGCGAGCTACTGGCAGCGCGAGCGCCTGCTGCGCATGCTGCTGCTGGCCCTGTGCCTGGCCGCACTGACCCGCAATACTGTTGGCGGCGGGGTGGCGCTATTGGCCTGCGGGATGCTGTGCTACCTGGCGCCGCGCCCGGCCGTGCGCTGGCCGGCATGGGGCAACGCAGCCGCGCTTTCCAGCCTTGCGGCGCTGGCAGGCTGCTGGGCCTGGGAAGTAACGAAGTACGCCTTGAAAACCGATGCCGCAGGACCGGCGGCGGAACCGGGCTGGCTGCCGCTGCTGTGGGGTTCGGTCGCCCTCAAGCTGGGTGGCGGCGCACTTCTCGGGACGGCGCTCCTGCTTCTCGTCTGGCGCTGCAGCTGCAGCCGGCGCAAACCACCGCAATTGCTGGCCTTCGGCGTGGCATTTGCGATGCTTTGCCTGTCCACGCTATACGCAGCCACTCCGCTGCGCTTCCAGTACCAGTTGTCGGAAGCCGGCGCACGTGCGGTGCAAGCAGCGTTCCTGCCACTGCTCCCACAGCAATCCGTACTGTATTGGCATAACAATGTAAGAGCCAGCTGGTTCGTGCTGCACCGATCAAACTACGCGTCCAACACGCAGATCACGGGACTGGCATTCAACCGGGGCACCGCGGTAGAGGGCATGCGCCGCATGGCGCGATTGAGGCAGCTGGGCGGGGAGGATGCGGTGGTCGCGCTGGACAATCTGCAAACCAGCCTTGGCGCGCGGCAGCTGCCGCCGCCGAGCCGCGCCGGACTGCAATTCGTATGCGCCGATCCGGCCCTGGATTTTGTCATACTCGCCACGCCGCTGGGCGGTGACGCCATCGCCCAGGCCAGCGATAGCGAGTACGGCAAGACCTATTACCTGTATGACTGCGCCCGCTTGCGCGGGCGCAGGCAGTAGCTTACTTCGACAGCAGCATCTCGTTCATGCGCTTGACGAAGGAGGCAGGATCGGCCAGGGTGCCGCCTTCGGCCAGCAAGGCCTGGTCGAACAGGATGTGGGCCCAGTCCTTGAACTTCTCGCCGGCGGCGTCTTCGTACTTCAGGCGCGTGACAAGGGGATGCTGCGGGTTGATTTCCAGGATAGGCTTGGATTCCGGCGCAGCCTGGCCGGCCGCCTTCAGCATGCGCAGCAGGTTGCCCGACAGTTCGTGTTCATCGGCCACCAGGCAGGCTGGCGAATCGGTCAGGCGGAAGGTGACGCGCACTTCCTTGGCCTTGTCGGCCAGCGCCTCCTTCATCTTGCCGACCAGTTCCTGGTACTGCGTTTCGGTTTCGGCGTGTTCCTTCTTCTCGGCCTCGTCCTCCAGCTTGCCCAGGTCCAGGCCGCCCTTGGCCACCGAGTGCAGTTCCTTGCCTTCGAAGTCGTTCAGGAAGGACAGCATCCATTCGTCGACGCGGTCGGTCAGCAGCAGCACTTCGACGCCCTTCTTGCGGAAGATCTCCAGGTGCGGCGAGTTCTTGGCGGCAGCGTAGCTGTCGGCAGTGACGTAGTAAATCTTGTCCTGGCCTTCCTTCATGCGGCCAACGTAGGCTTCCAGCGACACGTCCTGCACATCGCTGTCATTGTGGGTCGAGGCGAAGCGCAGCAGCTTGGCCAGGCGCTCCTTGTTGGCGAAGTCTTCGCCGATGCCTTCTTTCAGAACCTGGCCGAACTCGGTCCAGAAGGTGGCGTACTTGTCCTTCTTTTCCTGCTCTTCGGCGTTGGCCAGTTCTTCCAGCATGCCCAGCACGCGCTTGGTCGAGCCTTCGCGGATGGCTTTCACGTCACGCGACTCCTGCAGGATCTCGCGCGACACGTTCAGCGGCAGGTCGGCCGAATCGATCACGCCTTTGACGAAGCGCAGGTAGGTCGGCATCAGCTGTTCGGCGTCGTCCATGATGAACACGCGCTTGACGTACAGCTTGATGCCGCCGCGCTTATTGCGGTCCCACAGGTCGAACGGAGCCTTGGCCGGGATGTAAAGCAGCTGGGTGTATTCGCTGCGGCCTTCCACCCGGTTGTGGGTATAAGCCAGCGGCGCGCCGAAGTCGTGCGACACGTGCTTGTAGAATTCTTCGTACTGTTCCTGGGTGATTTCGCTCTTGGAGCGGGCCCACAGGGCGCTGGCCTGGTTGATCGTTTCCAGCTCGTCCTTCAGGACGGTTTCCTTCTTCTCTTCGTCCCACTCTTCCTTCTGCATCTGGATCGGCAGCGAGATGTGGTCGGAATACTTGCGGATGATGGACTTCAGTTTCCAGCTCGAGAGCAGTTCATCCTCGCCTTCGCGCAGGTGCAGGATGATGTCGGTGCCGCGGCTGGTCTTCTCGATCTGCTCGATCGAGTAGTCGCCTTCGCCGGCAGATTCCCAGCGCACGCCTTCGGAAGCATCCAGGCCGGCGCGGCGCGATTCGACGGTGATCTTGTCGGCCACGATGAAGCCGGAGTAAAAGCCGACGCCGAACTGGCCAATCAGGGCAGCGTCCTTCTGCTGGTCGCCGGACAGCTTGCCGAAGAATTCCTTGGTGCCCGATTTGGCGATGGTGCCGAGGTGGGAAATCGCCTCGTCGCGGCTCATGCCGATGCCATTGTCGGAAATGGTGATGGTGCGCGCTTCCTTGTCGAAGCTGACGCGGATCTTCAGCTCGTGGTCGTTGCCGTACAGGGCATCGTTGTTGATTGCTTCAAAACGCAGCTTGTCGGCCGCATCGGAGGCGTTCGAGACCAGCTCGCGCAGGAAAATTTCCTTGTTCGAATACAGCGAGTGGATCATCAGTTGCAGCAGTTGCTTGACTTCTGCCTGGAACCCCATGGTTTGCTTGTTTTCTGCCATTTTTACCTCAATAGTCTTATACGGAACTTCGGAATCGCCCACATGGGGGCGCCCGGCCCGATTTCAAGGGCCGGCAACGTTTCAAAAATACAACCTTGTTGTGGACAAGGACTGTTGGTTCTCTTAGCATGGTAACAACAACGCGCCGGAGAGAACGTGATCAACGAAGGCCTGCTGCATGCGACCCTGCCGAAGGATACTTCGGACGCTTCCATGGTGCGCTGGATGCGCCTGGTGCTGGCCGTGGCCTGCCTGTTTACCCTCGTGGTGGAACCGGTCGGCCGGGTCGACGTCGTGTCGCTGGGGGTTTTCCTGGCTTACCTGCTGCAAAGCGTGACCCTGCTCTTGCTGGCCAACCGCGCCCTGCTGGTGCGCAGCAAGCTGGTGCACTGGCTCGACGTCGGCTGGTTCACGCTGATGGTCTACGTAACCGGTGGCGATTCCAGCTTCTATTTCCTGCTGTTTTTCTTCGCCATCCTGACTTCAGCCTTCAGCCACGGCTTTGAAGAAGGCGCCCGCATCACCATTGCCGCCTCAATGGCCTTTGCCCTGACTTCGCTGTTTACCCATAGCGAAGCGGAAATGGCGGTCACCATGCTGCGCGCCACCTTCCTGCTGGCCCTCGGCTACATGATCGCGCACTGGGGCGGCATGGCCATGATCCAGCGCCAGCGCATGGCCCTGCTGCATGCAGTGAGCCAGATGTCCAACCCGCGCTTCGGCGTCGACCGCACCATCAGTTCCGTGCTGGAGCAGACGCGCCAGTTCTACCAGGCCCACAGCTGCATCCTGCTGATGCACGATAACAGTGCCGCCAGCTGGACCCTGCGCGCAGCCAGCTCGGCCAATGCCGGGCGCCCGATCCATGCCAGCAACCTGGCGCCGGACGCCGCGGCGCCGCTGCTGGTGTGCGGCGAAGACGCCATTCTGCTGCTGCGCCAGCCACGCGGCGCCTGGCTGCGCCGCCACCTGCAGATCAAGAGTTATGACAGCGAGCACCAGCGCTGGGTGGCGGAAGACGCCGAAGCCGGCGAAACCCTGGCCGAACTGCTCGACGCGCTGTCGCTGATCGCGGTGCCGCTGCCGTTGCGGCGCGGCTCGGGGCGCCTGATCGTAGTGTCGCAGCGCCACCACTTCCACAAATCGGATGCCCTCTTCCTGCTGCAGATTGCGGCCCAGGCCTTCCCGGTCATTGAAAACATTGAATTGCTGGACCGCATGGCATCAGAAGCAGTGTTGCGTGAGCGCGAGCGTATCGCCCGCGACTTGCATGACACCACAATCCAGCCTTACATCGGCCTGCGCCACGGCGTGTCAGGCATCCGCCTGAAGGCCGATCCCGGCAACCCGCTGGTGCCGGACCTGGACAACCTGCTCGACGTCACCTCGCAGGTGGTGCGCGACTTGCGCAACTACGCCAAGAGCCTGCGCGGCGGGCTGGAAATGAAGGAACCGGAATTGCTGATCGCCCTGCGCCGCCAGGCGGCGCAACTGCGCCAGTTCTACGACGTGCACATCAATGTCGACACCAAGGGCGAATTGCACATGAGCGACCGCCTGGCAGCCGAAGTGTTCCAGATCGTCAACGAAGGCATGAGCAATATCTGCAAACATACGACGGCGCGCAACGGCTACATCGAGCTGGCGTGCACTGCCGGCCAGTTGACAGTGCGGATCGAGAATGAATGTTCGGGCCAGCCGGTGCTAGACTTTACACCGAGCTCTATCGCTGAACGTGCCGCCGCGCTGGGCGGCGAAGCGCGCGTGCAGCGAGGCCGCCAGAACAACACTGCGGTACAGATCGTGATTCCGGTGTGAGGTGAGTATGGGGCAAGCCGACAAACGTATCCGCATCATGCTGGTCGATGACCACAAGACCCTGCTATGGGGCCTGGGCAAGCTGATCGAAAGCGAGGCGCTGAACATGCTGGTGGTCGGCACCGCACGCGACTGCGACAGCGCGCTGGCCATGGCGCCTGAAGTGCTGCCCGACGTGATCCTGCTGGACATCGACCTGGGCGGCACCTGTTCGCTGGACATCATGCCGCGCCTGCTGGCCGGCTGCAATGGCGCGCGGGTGCTGGTGCTGTCCGGCACGCGCGACCGCGAACTGCTGGACCGGGCCGTGATGCTGGGCGCACGCGGCGTGGTCAGCAAGGATGAACCAGCCGAAGTGGTGCTGAAAGCCATCGAAAAAGTGCACGGCGGCGAGCTGTGGCTCGACGGCGTCATGCTGAGCCGCGTGTTCGAAGCCATGCGCAACCCGCAAGCGTCACGGCGGCAAGACCCGGAACTGGACAAGATTGCCCAGCTGACGGCCAAGGAAAGGCGTATTTGCAGCTTAATAGCAACAGGCGGCGGTGCGGTAAACAAGGCTTTGGCGCAACAGTTGTTTATTTCTGAGCACACTTTGCGCAACCATTTGACCGCCATCTACCACAAGCTGGGTGTGTCAAACCGCCTCGACCTGTACGTGTTCGCCACCAAGCACAGGCTCGACCAGGCCGACCTGTAGCGTCTCTCTCGCCCCCTGCCCACTACCGGCAGGGGTGCCGAAAACATTTCTTCCTACACATCTTCATTGAACCGGGACAAATGTCCCGATTCCTGCTGGAAAAAAAGGACTTCTGTCACGCACAGAAAAGGACAGATGTTTGATGGAAGTCAAAACGCTTGAGCCTAAAGTGAACTCATCAGCACGGCAGACATGTCGGCTGAGACTAGAACCAGGCAAGGCCAACACAACCATGTCCGGAGTACAGAATGCGTAACCGATTCGTGCCGACCCAACTCGCAAGCTTCATCGCCGACGAAGACGGCCGGGCCTTTTACGAATATGTGCTTGTAGCCTCACTGACAGTTGTCGTCGGCATCATTGTGCTTCTAGCGCTTGGAAAAGGCAGGTGAAGCGGGCTTGCTCCGTGAAGCTGCAAACACTTTGGTGCAGTTATTAAACGTCCTGAAAGGAATCATCATGAAAGCCATCCAAAAATTCATCCGTGACGAACAAGGCGTGACCGCAATCGAATACGGCCTGATCGCTGCCCTGATCGCTGTCGTGATCATCGCCGCTGTCAAACTGATCGGCGTCGAACTCGACAAGACCTTCGACAAGATCGGCACTACCCTGCAGTCCGCCAACTCCTAAGCGGCGCACAACGTCCGGCGAGGCATCCCCCGGCCTCCCCGGACGATTTTTTGCCTGGAGGGCGATCGTGAACACACCATTATTACGTTTCATCCGCGACGACTCCGGCGTCTCCGCCATCGAGTACGCCCTGCTCGGCGGGCTGATTGCAGTAGTCATCGTCGTCAGCGTCAGCAAAGCCGGCACCCAGCTTCTTGCCCTGTTCACCTACGTCAAATCCCAAGTCGTACAGGCCACATCATGAGCGCAGTCCTGATCCAACGCATTGCGACCCGCCCCAGCCTGCCACGCGCCCTGCTGCGCGAACACGGCCTGCTGCTGGCTCTGGTCAGCCTCGAGCTGATGGTTGCGCTGGCACTGTGCGCGGCCTACCCCGATAAATACAGCCATAGCCTGGAACTGGCGAACTACCTGGCCATGCTGGCGCTGGGCCTGGTCTTCGCCCTGTGCGGCTATTGCACCTATGTGATGATCTGCAAGCGCCCGGAGCAGCTGCTGCGCTACCTGAAGCAGCATCTGGCGGCCTACCTCACCGCCGAGCGCCTGCTGTTCGCGGCCCCGGTACTGGCCATGATGCCAGTGTTTGCCGCCAGCTTCACCGTGCTCAAAGCTGCCGTGCCCATGGTCCAGCCCTACGCCTGGGATGCCCGCCTGGCCGCCGCCGATGCCTGGCTGCATGGCGGCATGCAGCCCTGGCAATTGCTGCAGCCGCTGCTGGGCCATCCGCTGCTGACGGCCATCGTCAATTTCAATTACCACCTGTGGTTCTTCATCCTGCTGGGCACCGTGTACTGGCTTGCCTTCAACCTGGAACGCCGCCAGCTGCGCATGCAGTTCATGCTGAGCTTCGTGCTGAGCTGGAGCTTGCTGGGCAATGTGATGGCCATGCTGCTGTCGTCCGTCGGTCCCTGCTATTACGGCCATGTGGTGCCAGGCGCCGATCCGTTTGCCGGCTTGTTCCACTACCTGCGCAGCGCCAATGAAGTGGTGCCCGTGATGTCGCTGGCGGTGCAGGACACCTTGTGGCACGACTACACGACCCACAGCGGCGCCAATGCCCTCAGCATTTCCGCCATGCCCAGCATGCACGTCGCCAGCGCAGTGCTGCTGGCCCTGCTCGGCTGGCGCCTGGGCCGCACTGCCGGCATCGCCTTTACCGTGTTTGCCGTGCTGGTGCAGCTTGGCTCAGTGCACCTGGGCTGGCACTACGCCATTGACGGCTACCTCGGCGCCGTGGGCGCCTGGCTGATCTGGAACCTGTGCGGCAAGCTGCTGCAAAGGAGCGCAGCGTGAACCTCGATAGCCGAGTCCTGCTGCCGGCCGTGCTGCTGGCCGTCCTGCTGGCGTGGGCCGTGGCCAGCGATGTGCGCAGCCGCCGCATCCCCAACAAGCTGGTGCTGGCCGGCATGCTGGCCGGCCTGGCGCTGCAAGCGACCGTGACGCCAGGCGCCGGACTGTTCGACCAGCCGTTCGGCGCACTGGGCTTGCTGAAGGCCGGCGCCGGCATGGGGCTGGGCCTGCTGCTCCTGCTGCCGATGTACGCGCTGGGCGCGATGGGGGCCGGCGACGTCAAGCTGATGGCAATGATTGGCGCCTTCCTCGGGCCGCTCGATACCCTTGGGGCCGGCCTGTCCAGCGTGCTGGCTGGCGGCGTGCTGTCCCTGCTGGTCGCCCTGTTCCAGGGCAGCCTGCGCAAGGTGGGCGGCAACGTCAAGGTGATGGTGCTGGGCAGCGTGCTGCGCGGCATGTCCGGCGGCAGCGCCCGCATCGATGCGCCCGTCGCCGCCACCGGCCAACTGCCTTATGCCGTTGCGATTGCCAGCGGCACCGTGTGCTACCTGTTGCTAACCCGTTACTTTGGCTGGAGCCTGCTATGAGCACCCAACACATACTCGGCAGCCGTGCCGCCAACCTGCTGGCCACCGCCGCGCTGGCCAGTACCTGGCTGATGTTCTCGGTGGCCCATGCGCGCGCTTTCAATGCCACCGGCGACTGGGCTTACCTGCTGTTCGTGGCCTCGGAAACCCTGGTTGCTACCCTGTTCATGCTGCGCTCGGAGCCGGTGGCCGTTTCGCATTCGCCGCTCGACTGGGCACTGGCCATCGCTTCTACTGGCGCCCCCTTCCTGCTCGATCCGGTCGGCCACGGCGTGCTGCCACAGGCCCGCGTGCTGATCCTGGCCGGCGTGCTGCTGCAGATTGCCGGGCTGCTGTCGCTCAACCGCAGCTTCGGCCTGGTGGCGGCGCGGCGCCAGATCAAGACTACCGGCCTGTACCGCTGGATCCGCCATCCGCTGTATGCCAGCTACCTGCTCAGCTACGTCGGTTATGTGCTGTCCAACAGCAGCATTGGCAACATCGCCATCTGCCTGCTGGCCGTCTTCCTGCTGCTGGCCCGCCTGCAGCGTGAAGAGCGCTTCCTGTCGCGCGACAGCGAGTATGTGCTGTACATGCGCCGCGTGAAATACCGCGTCCTGCCAATGGTGTTTTAAGAGAGGTCCGCCATGCCTGCCGATTTTGAAGAACCAAGCAAGCGCCCCTGGGCTGACGACCCGCTGCGCGTTCCCGCACCGCGCACGGTGGAAGAAACCGGGCTGCCCTTCCTGCTGCTGGTGGAACTGTCCAGCAAGGTGCTGTACCAGCGCGGCCAGATCAAGCTCAATGAGCTGGCCGGGCACCTGAAGCTACCGCCATCGGTACTGGACCCGGTACTGACCTTCATGCGCACCGAAAAACTGATGGAGATGATGCGCCGCGGCGTCAGCAACACCGATGCCGACATTATGTACAACCTGACCGATACGGGCCGCGCCCGCGCCGCGGAATTCGTGCGCCGCGATGCCTATGCCGGCGCCGCCCCAGTCACCTTTAGCGACTATGCCGAACGCGTGCGCGCCCATAGCGTGGCGCAAATGCACGTCAAGCGCGAACACATCCGCAAAACGTTCGATGGCATCGTCGCCAGCCCTGCAGTGCTTGACCAGTTGGGCGCGGCCATGAACAGTGGCCGCGCCATCTTTATCCACGGTCCGGCCGGCAGCGGCAAAACCTATCTGGCAGAGCGCCTGAACGGCCTGCTGCAAGGACAGATCGCCGTGCCGCACGCGCTGCTGGTGGACGGCGACATCATCCCGGTCTTTGACCCGGTGCTGCACACCGCCATCGAGGACAACGCGCCACCGGGCATGCTGTTCGACCGCCGTACCCCGCGCGACCAGCGCTGGGTGCGCAGCCAGCGACCTGCCGTGATCTGCGGCGGCGAACTGACCCTGGAAGCGCTCGACTTGCGCTTCGATCCCACGACCCGCCTGTACCAGGCGCCGCCGCACCTGAAAGCCAATGGCGGCATCTTCATCATCGACGACCTGGGGCGCCAGCGCTGCTCGCCAGTCGAGCTGATGAACCGCTGGATCGTGCCGATGGACCGCCAGGTCGATTACCTGTCGCTGCAGAACGGCTACAAGTTCCCGGTGCCGTTCGACGTGGTGGTGATCTTCTCCTCCAACCTGCCGCCCGAATCGCTGGCCGACGGCTCCTTCCTGCGCCGCCTGGGCTACAAGATCCATGTCGGCCCGCTGAATCCGGAACAGTACGAAACCGTGTTCCGCCAGGTATGCCAGCGCTACTCGGTGCCATTTGAAGCGGAAACTTTCGCCTGGCTGATGCGCCAGCACCACAGCCATGAACGGCCGCTGATGGCCTGCTACCCACGCGACCTGGTTTCGCAGCTGCGCGACCTGGCCGCCTATGAAGGACGATTGCCCACCCTCGATATCGCTTCGCTCGAGTGGGCATGGGACAACTATTTTTCGGCGGCTTAAAAACAAGGACGCAAGGGGATTATCATGAGGAACACACGAGCAATGATCATGATGGTGGTAGCCATCGCGCTGGCCTTCGTGGCCGTTGTAGTGGCGGCGCGCTGGATCAACGCGCAGGCCAGCGGCAGCACCGCCAAGGTGGCGGTGGCACAGGTCGACATCAGCCTGGGCGCACGCATCACGCCCGACATGGTACGCCTGGTGGACTGGCCCGCCTCGGTGCAGCCGCCGGGCGCGATCAAGGACGACAAGGCGCTCGAATCGCGCGTCACCCGCACCAGCATCACGCGCGGCGAACCAATCCTGGAAGCCAAGCTGGCGCCACCGGGCACCCAGGGCGGCCTGTCGGCCGTGGTGGCCGAAGGCAAGCGCGCCATGACCGTACGCGTCAACGACGTGGTGGGCGTGGCCGGCTTCGCCCTGCCGGGCAACTATGTCGACATCCTGGTCAACACCCAGGAAGAAGGCCAGCGCAGCAACACCAAGGACCCGACCATTTCCAAGATCGTGCTGGAGCGCATCCTGGTGCTGGCCGTGGCGCAGGAATCGTCGCGCGACGAAACCAAGCCCAAAGTGGTCAACGCGGTCACGCTGGAACTGACGCCGGAACAGGTGGAAAAACTGGACCTGGCGCGCAGCGTGGGCAGCCTGTCGCTGGTGCTGCGCAACCAGGTCGATCCGAATCCTGCGCTGACGACCGGCGCCACCAAGACTACCCTGCTGGGCGCCGCAATGCCCGCGCCAGCACCGAAGGTGGCAGCCGCCGCCCCGGCACCCAAGCCCGTGCCAGTACGCAAAGTGGCCACTGTGCCGCCACCTGGCGTGAAAGTGGAAATGATCAAAGGCCTGGACCGCAGCAGCCAACAATTCTGATACGGAGCTACTCATGAAACGGATAAGCACCGCTGTACCGAGCATCCTGGGCGCCCTGCTGGTCTTGCCCGCCCTGCTCACGCCGGCTGCCGCCCAGGTGGGCGCCGAAGCAGCCGTCGTGGCGCAGCAGCCGAAGATGAAAGCCAAGGGCGGCGCCATGCCGGGCAAGAGAGCCGAGGCGCCGCTGCCGGCTTCCATGCCGGAAGGCCGCACCGAACTGGCGCCTGCCATGCAGCTGGCCGAAGGCAAATCCAGCATCGTGCGCCTGCAGCACCCGGCGGCACGGGTGGCGGTGGGCGATGCGCGCATCGCCGACGTAATCCTGCTCAATCCACGCGAAGTGTACATGCTGGGCCGCACGGTCGGCACCACCAACCTGATCGTGTGGCAAAAGACCGGCGACACCGTGATCGCCGACCTGACCGTCAGCGCCGACACGGCCACCCTGCAGGCTGGCATCGACAAGCTGACCGGCATGGCCGGCATGGTCAAGGTGACGGCGGCCGCCGACTCCATCATGGTGAGCGGCACCGTGCCGGACGTGGTGGTGGCCGAACATGTGCTGCAGATGGCCAACGCCTTCGTCACGCGCCAGCGCCCGACTGGCGGCGGTCCTGGCAGCGGCGCCTCCGCCCCGGCCGGCTCCGGCGCGCAGCCAGTGAGCACCGGCGAAGGCGGCGTATCGCTCAAGATCATCAATATGCTGACGGTGGCCGCGCCGCAGCAGGTGATGCTGGAAGTGAAAGTGGCCGAAGTGTCGAAAACCCTGGTCGACCAGCTTGGCGCCAGCATCGGCGCCAGCCACGCCATCGGCAACTGGACATACACGCTGCTGTCCAACCTGTTGAGCGGCAATCCTTCGCTGGTCGATGCCTTCAACCGCCGCAACGGCAACTTCCTGACCATCGATGCGCAGAAAAAAGATGGCCTGGTGAAGATGCTGGCCGAACCAAACCTGATGGCCATCAGCGGCCAGGAAGCCAGCTTCCTGGCCGGCGGCAAGATCTTCATCCCCGTCGCCTCCACCCCGGACGGCGGCGGCTTCACCCGCATCACGCTGGAAGAGAAGGAGTTCGGCGTGGCCGTGCGCTTCACCCCGACCGTGCTGGGCGATGGCCGCATCAACCTGAAAGTGGCGCCGGAAGTGTCGGAGCTGAACAGGGAAGGCGTCGGCATCTCGGCATCCGGCTTCACTGGCACCGCCATCCTGCCTTCGTTCACCACGCGCCGCGCCGCCACCACGGTGCAACTGTTCGATGGCCAGAGCTTTGCCATCGGTGGCCTGATCAAGAACAATTCGACCACCAATATCAAGGCCGTGCCGGGCCTGGGCGAAATCCCGGTGCTGGGCGCCCTGTTCCGCTCCAACGACTTCCAGACCGACCGCACCGAACTGGTATTTGTGATCACGCCGCGCCTGGTCAAGCCGCTGCCGCCTGATTTTGCCGAGAACCTGCCGACTTCGAACGTGACCGATGCCAGCCGCGCCTCGCGCATCTTCAACGGCCGGATGGAGGGCCAGCCGCCGCAAGGCGCGGACAAGTCGCAACAACAGCCTGCCCAGAAGTCCGGCGGTTTTGACCTGAACTAGGAGAAGCCATCATGAACCATCATTTCCTGCGTGCCGCCGGAACCGCCTTGCTGCCGCTGACCCTGGCCGCCTGCATGGCACCGGCCCCCTTCGTCGACCGCAACATCGGCAAGGTCGTCACCGATATGCGCAATGCGCAAGTCATGAACCCTGGCGCCGATCGCAATATGGCGCCGCCGCTGGGCCTGGACGGCCCGGCCGCCAAGGCCGGCTACGACCAGTACGTGAAGTCCTTCAAGGCGCCTGAAAAGAACGCCAACACCTTCCTGATCGGCGTCGGCCGCTAGGAGACAGCCATGGCCCAGCGCACACTCAAGCATCACCAGCAAAGCGGCGCAGTCGCCGTGATGTCTGGCCTGCTGCTCATGCTCGTCCTGATTCCGGTCAGCGGCCTGGTGCTGGACCTTGGCCACCTTTACATCGTCAAGACCGAACTGCAGAACCTGGCCGACGCTTCGGCGCTGGCGGCCGGCAAGGACCTGGACAACTCCGATGCAGGCCTGAACAAGGCAGTCGCTTCCGGCAAGGCCGTGGCGCTGAAGAACCGCTACGATTTTGGCAGCACGCTCACGCTGGCCGACGCCAACTTCCGCTTTGCGGCCAGCCCGGACGGCCCCTGGTACACCCTGGCGCAAAGCCTGGGCAACGCCAATGGCCGCACCTTCGTCGAAGTGGACACGCGCATGAACAGCCAGCCGCAGTCGATCAACACCTGGCTGATGCGCATTGCCGGCGACACCACCACCAAAACCTATGGCTGGGCGGTGGCGGGCCGCTACGTCAACACCGTGACGCCGATCGGCATCTGCGCCATCGACCCGACGCGCCGCACCGACAGCTACAACTACGGCAGCTTCACGGAAATTGTCGAATACGGCTTCCGCCGCGGCATGTCGTACAACGTGTTCGAACTGGGTTCGCTGGGCGGCGCCAGCTCCGACCCGTACCAGATCAACCCGGTCAACGCGCCCCCTAACGCCTGCAATCCATCCAACTCTTCCACCAATACGGTGGCGCCCTTCATGTGTGTCGGCAATAGCGCCGTGCTGCCGACCGGGGTCGGCCAAGTCTACACCAATACCGGCGTGTCGGCCACGCTGGACAAGGCGCTCAACTCGCGCTTCAACGATTATTCCGGCGGTTCGCAATGCGATCCATCGAGCGCACCGCCAGACATCAACATCAAGGAATATGACTGCGTCGGCGGCAACCCTTGCGCCGGCCCTAGCGCTGTCACGGCACCGACCACCTGGCAGGATTCCAACGCCGCCAACACCGCGCTGCCGAACCAGCAGTCGGTCTCCACCATCACCAGCGGCAGCCTGATGACGCCGAAGTACGCACTGCCTTTCGAGGCGACCGCGGTCGATGCCACCAAGGTCTGGCCAAGCACCGTCAGCGCCACCTCGCGCGTGACCACGCAAGCGACCTATCCGCAGCACGGCGTCATGTGGTCGTACATGCCAGCCATCCAGGCGGACGGCACCACGGCCATTACCCCGGCCCAGGCTAACGGCACGATCGGCACCAATACGCCGGGGACGGACAAGCTGATGTACGGTCCCAAGGGCAGCGCCACCGACTATATCGACGCCGCCAACTATCCGGTCAGCGTCGGCGCCGGCTTCACCTCGCAATACGCAGCGCCCTACAACCAGGCCAGCGGCCCCACCTTCCAGGCCCCGGCCGGCCGCACTGGCGTGGAAAACCGCCGCATCCTGAACATCGTGCTGATCGACTGCCGCACCCCGCCAGTCGGCAGCGGAGCCTGCGGCGTGATGAATGCAGTTGGCATCGGCAAGTTCTTCATGCAGAAAAAGGCAAACTTCGGCGGCTCGCCATCGCTGCTGAACGTTGAATTCACGGGCCTGGTGGAACCGGTCCCCACCTCCGAAGTCAAACTGTACAAGTGAACGCCATGCGCAATCGTCCATCAACCAAGCAGTCCGGCGCCGCCCTGGTCGAATTCGCACTGGTGGCATCGATCCTGTTCCTGCTGCTGGCGGGGACTTACGAATTCGGCCGCGCCTTCGCCTACTACGATGCACTGAGCAAGGCCACCCGCGACGGCGCGCGCTACATGAGCGTGGCCAAGAAGGCCAGCATCAACTCCAGTTCCGTCGGCACCGCCAAGGACATCGTGGTGGCAGCAGCCAATGCCGCCAAGGTGCCAGGCTTCAGCCGCAGCAACGTGGTGGTCACCTGCCTGGACGCCAGCTACAACGACAGCGCCTGCGTCGACGGCACCGCGCCCGGCGGGGTGCGGGTCGAGATCAGCGGCTATGCCGTCAATATCGGCCAGACCATCCCGCTGATCGGCAACTCGGTCCGCATTATCAACCTGACGCCGCATACCACCATGCGGTACATGCTGTGAGGATGCCATGCGCACACTGGCCAAGCGAACCAGCCTGAAACGCCAGCGCGGCGCCGCGATCGTCGAATTCGCGATCATCGGCGCCCTGCTGCTGGCCTTCATCTACGCCATCTTCGAGTTCGGGCGCATGCTGTTCGTCTACAACTCGATGCAGGAAATCAGCCGCCGCGGCGCCCGAGCAGCCACCGTGCGCTGGATCAGCAGCAGCGACATCGCCGCCATCAAAAGCACCGCCCTGTTCGGCGCCTCCGTACTGCCTGGCGGCCCGGAAATCCGCGACAGCAACATCTTCGTGCGCTACCTGCGTTCCAACGGTGTCGATGAAGTCACCACCCCGCCCATCGACGCCGGCGACAACCTGTCCGCCTGCAACGACGTGCTGCGCACTTCGGAATGCATCATGTACGTTGAAGTCTCGGTCAGGAACGTCCAATACACGCCGTTCATTTTCAAGGCCGGCAGCGTTTCGGTCTCGAAGCCGGTCAACACCCTGCCGCAAGCCACCACCGTCGTCTACGCCGAGAGCCTCGGCTTCACCAACTGAGCGATGCCATGAAGATCACCGCCATCTCCAGCAATGACAAGCAACTGTTCGAAATTGCCCGCATCCTGCGCGAGCGCAGCCAGGCCGACCAGGTCGACGTGCTGCCAGGACTGCTCGACAAGCTGCCGCGCTTTGACGGCATGGCGCCGGACCTGCTGCTGGTGGCCCAGCCGCTGCTCAATGGCGACGATTTCGAACGCCTGGAAACGCTCAGCGTGCAGCACCCGGACATGGCCATCATCGTCGCCTGCACCCAGCAGACGCCGGACTTCCTGATGCAGGCCATGCGCGCCGGCGTGCGCGAAGTAATGCCGACGCCGATCGACGCCGCCGCCCTGCAGGCAGCGGTGCGCCGGCTCGACGAAAAACGCAATTTCAGCGCCCGCTCGCTGGGCAAGGTGCTGGCCTTCATTTCCTGCAAGGGGGGCAGCGGCGCCACCTTCCTGGCCGCCAACCTCGGTTACGCCCTGGCCGCGGCCGAAGGCAAGAAAGTCGCCCTGTTCGACCTCAACCTGCAGTTCGGCGACGCTTCCCTGTTCGTGTCCGACCAGCGCCCGGCCGCCAGTGTGGCCAGCGTGGCCCAGCAGATCCACCGCCTGGACGCTTCGCTGCTGTTTTCCAGCATGGTGCAGGTGACCCCGAACTTCCATGTGCTGGCCGCGCCGGACGACCCGACCCAGGCCAACGACGTGCATCCGGAACACATCGACGCCCTGCTGCGCCTGGCGCGCCAGCACTACGACTTCGTGCTGCTCGATATCGGCCGCAGCCTGGATGCCGTCTCGGTGCGCGCCCTCGACCAGGCCGACATGATCTTCCCCATCCTGCAGGCCACGCTGCCGTATATCCGCGACGGCAAGCGGCTGCTGCAGGTATTCCGTTCGCTTGACTATCGGAAGGACAAAATCCACCTGATCGTCAATCGCCATTCGAACAACGGCGACATCCGCCTGCGCGACTGCGAGCAAGCCTACGGCATGGAGATGTACCGCACCATCCCCAACCACTACGAAGCAGCCGCGGCCTCGGTCAACCAGGGCGTGCCGATCCTGCAGCTGCAGCGCGCCAGCCCGATTTCCAAGGCCTTGCAAGACCTGGCGCGTACCCTGGCCGGCGACAGCAGTACCGAGTCGCGCGGCTGGTTGTCCCGCATCCTCCAGCGCGCATAGCCCCGCGCCCCCAAAGCCTAGCCCACGGAGCAGATCATGCAGATCCCAGCCCAAAACCTGCGCAACCGCCTCGGTAGCGCCGCGCCCCTCAACAACAACGTGTCCGCCCTGCGGCAATCGGAGGCGATCGACAACCGCGCCTACCAGCAGCTCAAGCACCGCATCCACCAGACGCTGCTCGACCGGGTCGACCTGGAGAGCATGCAGCGCCTGACCCAGGACCAGATCCGCGACGAGCTGAAGATCCTGGTCGAGCGCCTGCTCGAAGAGAACATGGTGGTGATCAACGACAGCGAGCGGCGCAACCTGACGCGCGACATCCAGTACGAAGTGCTGGGCTTCGGGCCGCTGGAGCCGCTGCTGGCCGACCCCAACGTGTCGGACATCCTGGTGAACGGGGCACGCCAGGTGTACGTGGAGCGCAAAGGCTGCCTGGAGCTGACGCCGGTCACCTTCAACGACGATGCGCACCTGATGAAGATCATCGACAAGATCGTCTCGCGCGTGGGGCGCCGCATCGACGAATCGAGCCCGATGGTCGATGCGCGCCTGCCGGACGGTTCGCGCGTCAACGCCATCATTCCGCCGCTGGCCATCGACGGCCCGGTGCTGTCGATCCGCCGTTTCTCGGCCGACCCACTGGGGCTGGCAGAGCTGATCAGCTTCAATTCGATGACCGAGGCCATGGCCACCATCCTGCAGGCGCTGGGCAAGAGCAAGGTGAACATCCTGATCTCGGGCGGCACCGGCTCCGGCAAGACCACCATGCTGAATGCGATTTCCGGCTACATCAGCCACAGCGAGCGCATCGTCACCATCGAGGACGCCGCCGAACTGCAGCTGCAGCAGCCGCACATCGTGCGCCTGGAAACGCGCCCGCCCAATATCGAGAACAAGGGCGAAGTGACGCAGCGCGCACTGGTGCGCAACGCACTGCGCATGCGCCCGGACCGCATCATCCTGGGCGAGGTGCGCGGCGCCGAAGCGCTGGACATGCTGCAGGCCATGAACACCGGCCATGAAGGCTCGATGGCCACCATCCACGCCAACACCCCGCGCGATGCGCTGACCCGCCTGGAAAACATGATCAGCATGGGCGCCGCCGGCCTGCCGGTGAAAGCCATGCGCCAGCAGATTTCCTCGGCCATCGGCGTGGTGGTGCAGGTGGCGCGCCTGACCGACGGCAAGCGCAAGCTGATGTCGATCCAGGAGATCACCGGCATGGAAGGCGAAATGATCACCATGCAGGAAATCTTCTGCTTCAAGCAGACCGGCGTCGGCACCGATGGCTCGGTGCAGGGCTACTTCAGCGCCACCGGCGTGCGGCCGCGCTTCGGCGACCGCCTGCGCACCTTCGGCGTCACCCTGGCCGACGATATCTTCGACCCCACCGTGCAAAAGAGGACCTGAGCCATGGACTACCTCTACTACGCCACCGGCATCCTGGTCTTCGTGGCCGTGGTGCTGCTGATCGAAGGCATGTACCTGACCTGGAATTCGGCCAAGGGGCCGGAAGCGGAAAGGGTAGCGCGCCGCCTGCGCATGATGTCGGCCGGCAGCCATGCCAGCGGCGAAAGCGCGTCGATGATCAAGAAGCGCCTGCTCAGCGAAACGCCGGCGTTCCAGCGCCTCTTGCTGCAAATGCCGCGCGTCAGCCAGCTTGACCGCCTGCTGGAGCAGTCCGGCCTGACCTGGACCGTGTCGGACATGATCGTGCTGTCGCTGATCAGTCCAGTGCTGGTGGGCGGACTGGGACTGTTCCTGCACCTGCCTGTGTACCTGGTGCTGCTGCTGGCCCTCGTTTCGGTCAGCATCCCGCTGCTGCTCGTGCTGCGAGCCAAGAGCAAGCGGCTGTCCAAGGTGGACCACCAGTTGCCTGACGCGCTGGACCTGATTGGCCGCGCGCTGCGTGCCGGCCACGCCTTCCCTACCGCGATGAAGATGGTAGGCGACGAAATGAACGCGCCGATTGCCGACGAGTTCAAGGCCACTTTTGACGAAGTCAATTTCGGCATCTCGATGAACGACGCGCTGATGAACCTGGCCACCCGCGTGCCCAGCACCGACCTGCGCTACTTCGTGATCGCCGTGATGATCCAGCGCGAGACCGGCGGCAACCTGGCCGAACTGCTGGATAACATCAGCAAGATCATACGCGAGCGCATCAAGCTGCTGGGACAGATCCGCGTGCTGTCGGCCGAGGGCAAGATGTCGGCCTGGGTACTTGGCCTGCTGCCGTTTGCCGCCGCCCTGATGATCCAGCTCACAAACCCGGGTTTCCTGGCCGTGCTATATACCGACCCGGTCGGCAAAAAGATGATCGCGGGCGCGCTCACCATGATGGTGCTGGGCGTGCTGGCAATGCGCAAGATTATCCGGATTCGCGTCTAGCGGGAGAATGTCATGAGCATCCTTCAAATGGCCTTCCTGGCCCTGGTGTTCCTGCTGGTATTCGGCACCGCATACCTGGTCATGCTGCGCTTTGGCGGCAACCCGGTACAGGGCCGGCTGCAACAGGTGACCGAACAGCCTTCCAGCGTTCGCCGCCGCGAACGCATCAGCCCCAACCTGCTGTCGCGCATTGCGGCCTGGCTGGCGCCCGTTGCCAAGCTTTCCGGCAGCGAAAATGAGGAATGGGAAAAGTCGGCGCTGCGCACCCGCTTCATGAATGCGGGCCTGCGCCACGCCTCCATGGGCCCCCTGTACTTTGCTGCCAAGACCTCGCTGGCCATCATCCTGCCGCTGGCACTGTATGCGGCGCTGGTGGTGTCAGGTTCGCGCCTGTCCGGCAATGGCCTGATGTTCTGGCTGCTGCTGGCGGCGGCGCTGGGCTACTACCTGCCGAACTTCCTGCTGCGCTGGGCCGTCGAGCGCCGCCAGCGCGAGATCTTCGAGTCCTTCCCCGACGCGCTGGACTTGATGACCGTGTGCGTCGAAGCCGGCCTTGCGATGGACGCCGCGCTGCTGCGCGTGGCCGAGGAAATCGGCATCAAGAGCCCGATCCTGGCGGATGAACTGAACCTGGTGACGCTCGAGCTGCGCGCCGGGCTTGCCAAGGAGCGCGCCTTGCGCAACCTGGCGCTGCGCACCGGGGTAGAGGATGTGGATGCGCTGGTAGCCATGCTGATCCAGGCCGAACGATTCGGTACCAGCATCGCCGACTCGCTGCGCGTGCAGTCCGAACAACTGCGCACGCGGCGCCGCCAGCGCGCCGAAGAAGCCGCCGCAAAGATTTCGCTGAAACTGCTGTTCCCGTTGATCTTCTTCATCTTCCCATCGCTCCTGGTGGTGTTGATGGGGCCTGCCTTTATCTCCATTTATCGCGTTCTGCTGCCAACCATGGGCGGCGCCGACGCCGGCTAGAAAGGAATTGCCATGATCAAGCTCAAGCCAATCGCCTTGGCCGCAATGGGTTGCGGCCTTCTCACGGCATGCAGTGCTCCTCCAGCTTCGCATCCGCTGGCCTTGCAGCCCGTGGTGCGCGGCGACATGCCGGGCAACCAGGCGGCAAGCTGGAACCGGCTGGCACGCTTCCACCACGAGCGCGGCCAACTGGCCCTGGCGCTGGGCGCGTATGCCCAATCGCTGGCCCTGGACGCCAAGCAGCTCGAAGCACGCAATGCGGTGGCCGTGATCGAAGCGCAGCGCGGCGACCTGGAACTGGCGCGCAAAGCCCTGGTGGCGCTGGTCAATGACTATCCCGGCGAGGCGCAGCCGCATACCAACCTCGGGTATGTGCAGTACCTGATGGGCGACCATGCCGGCTCCGCGCAGACACTGCGGCGCGCCATGGCGCTGGGCGCCGGGCCGAAGGCATTCCAGAACCTGCAACTGGCCGAAGCGGCAATGGGCAAATCGCCTGGCGCCGACGCGCCGCAGCTTGCCGCCGCATCGGGCGCGCCTGCAGCATCTGCGCCCGCCGTGTCTGCACCAGCCGCTGCCGCGCCATCGGTCGTGGCGCCATCCGTCCTGGCTGCGCCAGTCACTACGACGTCGATCCTGGTACCGTCCAATGCTGCGCCGGTTGTGCCAGCGCCGCTCATGGCCGCCCGTACAGTCGCCGCACCTCCGGCTGCACCGGAGGCGGCCACCCCGAACGTGGCCCTGCTGTCCGACACCGAAGCCGTACCGGTGTCACGCCCAGCACGCAAGGAGCCGCAGCAACTAACCGCCCTGCCCTCGCCAACAGTGCGAGAAATTGCAGCCCACATGGAACTGGTCAAAGTCGCCGGCAACGTCTCCGAGCTGAAAGCCCGCGTTGCCGCCGAGCCGGCAGCCGCGCCGGTTATCACCGCGGCACCAAATACCGCAACGGCCGCGCCGGCGCCCGCCGCGCCAGCCCTTGCCCGAGCCAGCAAAGAACCCATGGCACGCCTGGAAGTCTCCAACGGAAACGGCGTCACCGGCATGGCGCGCCGCTTCCGCAACCTGCTGGGCCAGATGGGAATTCCAGTCGACCGCCTGAGCAACGACAGGCCGTTCAAGCAAGTGGCCACCACCATCCAGTACAGCCCCGGCTTCGAAAAGGAGGCCGCCAGCCTGCAGAAAGCCCTGCAAGGCAAGGTGCTGCTCACCAGCAAACAGCTGGCATCCAGCGATGTCCGGCTGGTACTGGGCAAAGACGCCAAGGCAAGCCTGACCGCCGCCATCGAGGCTGCCGGCCTCTCCCTGGTCGCCATGCAAGAGGACACCGATCACTGAAACCGCAAGCCGTATCCAATTCAAACTCGAAGAGGGCTCACAAATGTTGACGCAATTGAGGATGAACAGCTTGATCAAGTACCTGGCCGCCTGCCTGCTGGCAAGCTTGTTAGCCGCCTGCGGTGGAGGCGGCACCAACGATGGTTGCGTCAACATCGATCCGACACGCTCCAGTGCCCTGCCAGGATGCGGCGCGAGCGCCAACCCGGGCTCTGGCAACTCAACTGCCGCTTCCGTAACGGTGGCGCTGACAGACAGCACGGGAGCCGTATTTACTGCCCTCACGCCAACCCAGGGCGCCAAGGCCTCTGCCACAGTCAAGAATAGCCAGGGCCAGGCCGTTGCCAACGCCGTAGTGACCTTTACCAGCACCGACACAAGCGCGGTCTTCTCTCCAGCTACCGGCACCGCAATGACCGACTCCAGCGGCGTCGCGTCGATCCAGCTGGCGGCCGGCAGCAAAGCCGGCGCGTTCACACTGAATGCTGCGTCGACAATCGGCACCACCAGCGTCAAGGGTTCAACCAATTACACGGTGACCTTCCCAGCCCTTGCGTTTAGCGATATGACGATCAACCCGGCCTCCCTGGCGGCCGGGGGCAACGCCAGCGTGACGATATCGGTGATGAGCGGAAGTTCGCCATACACGCAGCCTGTGTCGGTGAACTTTACTTCCACTTGCGTCGCCGCCGGCAAGGCCACCATTGGTTCGCCAGTGCTGACGCAAAACGGGGTTGCCGTAGCGAGTTATACCGACAAAGGCTGCGGCACATCCGACACTATTACCGCGACTGCAACGGTACCTAACGCCACCTTGAGCAAAACCGGCAGCATCACGGTGTTGCCGGCCAGCGCCGGCTCGATCAAGTTTGTCGGTGTCGACAGCAGCAATATCGCCTTGAAGGGCACTGGCGGCGCCGGACGTCCGGAATATGCGAACGTGAAGTTCCAGGTGTTCGACATGAACGGCAGCCCGCTCGCTGGCCGCCAGGTGAGCTTCCTGTTCGCTGACACCAACAGCACCACCGCGGTGGGCGGCCTGTCGCTCAGCCCGGCCAGCGCCACCACCGCGGCAGACGGCACGGTGAGCACCGTGGTTGCCAATGGAACGATCCCGACGTCGACCCGCGTTGTGGCTACGGTCGCCAACAGCAACCCGTCCCTGACGACCGTTTCCAGCGTGCTGGTTGTGTCGAGCGGGGTTCCTGACCAGGCGCACTTCTCGCTCTCCACTACTATCGGCAATTGCGAGGGCTGGAACTTCGATCAGTTGTGCAGCACGGTCAAAGTAACGGCCGGCGACCATTTCGGGAATCCGGTACCTGATGGCACGGCAATCAACTTCTCCGCTGAAGGCGGCACCATTGGCGCTTCCTGCCTGACCGTGGGAGGCATCTGCACGGTGCCCCTCTACTCCGCCAATCCTCGTCCAAGCGGAGGGCGCGTCACCATCCTTGCTTACGCATTGGGTGAGGAGACTTTGGTCGATGCCAACGGCAACAACGTCTATGACACCGGGGACACCTTTATCGACAAGAGCCCCGACATCTTCCGCGACGACAATGAGGACCTGGCATGGAACGCAGGCGAACCTTGCGTTGGACCCAACACGAACGGCAGCTGCTCGACGCCTGGCGACAGCAAATACAACGGCGTGCTGCGCATTCCACAGCAGCCAAGCGCGCAGACACTGTATGTCTCGGCCCAGTTAGTGCAGATATTCTCCACCTCGAAGTCGGTCATCCAGTTCGTTTCGGGATCACCAACCTGCACCGCTGGCGCCTTGGTCGATGTTCAAGTGAGTATCACTGACACTAATGGCCGTGTGATGCCTTACCAGACCGCCATCAGCTTCAGTGCGCAGCTTGGCACCTCCTCTTCTACCGTAACGCCGAGCTCGAAGACCGTGGCGAACTATCCGCTGAAGGTTTCCGAGCCACTGAATCCTCTCGAGACAGTCTATGTCGCGACAATTTCCTGCACCAGCGCTGGGCCAGGAAAATTCACCGTCAAGACCGTGACCCCGAACGGTGTGGAAACCGAAGCTTCCATACCTATTAACTAAGCTCCCAGCTCGCGCTGCAGGAAGCGCCAGATTTCCGGTGCCTGCAGCGCGGCGATGTTCAGCCGCATGAATTGCGACGGCAACTGGCTTGGCGAGAACAGGCTGCCAGGCGCCAGCAGCAAGCCCTGTCCCATGGCCTTCTCGGTCAGCACATTGGTATCGCGTCCCGCATTGACCCAGACGAACATGCCCGCCGGCGGTGCGCTGGCGATGCGCATTCCCGTTTTTTCGAGCTGCCGCACGGTGCGTACGCGCAGGCCGTCAAGACGCGTGCGGATGCGCTCCGTGTGCTTGCGGTAGCTGCCTTCCGACAGCACCTTGTGCACTACCCTCTCGCCGATATCGCTGGTGGTCAGGGTTTGCAGCATCTTGCGGTCGGCCAGGCGCAGCGCCAGTTCTTCAGACGTGGCGATGAAGCCGACGCGCAGGTTGGCAGCCATGGTTTTTGAGAAGCCGCCAAGATAGATCACGCGCTTCAGCTGGTCGAGCGCAGCCATGCGCGTGGCAGGCTGCACGCTGCTGCCGGGATGCAGGTCGCAGTAGATATCGTCTTCCACGATGGTGATGCCGTGTTCCTCCGCGATGCGCAGGATCTGGAAAGCCTTGGCAGCCGACAGCGAAGTCGAACTGGGGTTATGCAGCACGGAGTTGATCACGTACAGCTTGGGCTTGTGGATGGCGGCCAACTCGGCCAGTTGCGCGATATCCGGCCCGTCGGCCAAGCGCGGGATGCCGACCACGCGTGCGCCCAGCGCAGCGAAGGAACCGAACATCAGGAACCAGGCCGGGTCGTCGACAAACACTGTGTCGCCGGGGCGGGTGAATTCGCGCGCCACCATGTCCAGTGCCTGCGTCACGCCGGCGGTGGTGACGATCTGCTCCGGCGTGGTGCCGATTTCGAGTTCGGCCAGCTTGTGCTGCAAGTGCTGGCGCAGCGGCAGGTAGCCCTGCGGCACGCCGTAATTCAGCAGGATGCTGCTGTGCTGGCGGCTGATGGCGCGCAGCGCATTGCCGATCGCCACGCCATCGAGCCAGTCGGCCGGCAGCACCCCGGTGCCAGGCATGTGCTGGTGCGGCACCGTGCGGAACATATTGCGCACCAGCCAGACTACGTCCAGTCCTTGCGTGCCTTCCGGCTGCGCCAGGCCCGCTTCGCGCTGGGCCGGCTGCGGCGCCTGCAGCGGCGCGCGGTCGCGGATGAAGAAGCCGGCTCCGCGCCTTGATTCAAGATAGCCGCGCGCCACCAGCTTGTCGTAGGCGCCGACCACGGTGAACGGCGACACTCCGTGCGAGGTGGCGAACTGGCGGATCGACGGCATGCGCGCGCCGGCGCGCAGCACGCGGTCGTCGATGCGGGCAGCGACTGTGCGCACGATCTGGTCGCTGAGCGACTCGCCGCCTTCGCGGGACAACAGGATTGTATTGGTCATATCACCATCACAGTGCGTGAAATTATTCGTGAAAGTGTATTGGTACTGTACTGGTTACTTATTCTACGATACACCCATCCCCTTCAAAATTCCAGAGAATAAAGGAGCCCGCGCCATGAACCTGCTGCCAACCCGTGCTGAACTCGACGCCGCTGCTGCCATCGTCTATGGCGCCATGCCGGCCACGCCGCAGTTCTCCTGGCCGCTGCTGAACGAGGCGCTGGGCACCGAGTCCTGGGTCAAGCATGAAAACCACACGCCGACCGGTGCTTTCAAGGTGCGCGGCGGCCTGGTCTACCTCGATGGCCTGCTGAAGCGCGAGCCAGGCGTGACGGGCATTGTGTCGGCCACCCGCGGCAACCATGGCCAGTCGCTTGCCTTTGCAGCGCGCCGGCACGGCGTGAAGGCCACTATCGTGGTCCCGCACGGCAACAGCATCGAGAAGAATGCCGCGATGCGCGGCCTGGGCGCCGACTTGATCGAGTATGGCGACGATTTCCAGGCCAGCCGTGAATATGCCCTGTCGCTGGCGCGCAAACAGGGCTTGCACATGGTGCCGTCCTGCCACACGGACCTGGTGGCCGGCGTGGCCAGTTACTGGATGGAGCTGTTCCATGCGCAACCTGGCCTGGATACTGTATTTGTGCCGATCGGCCAGGGGTCGGGTTTCTGTGCAGCCGTTGCGGCACGTGAAGCGCTTGGCCTGCGCACGCGCGTGATCGGCGTGGTGTCCAGCCACGCGCCGGCCTACCTGGAGTCGTTCCGCAGCGGCGAATTCCGTGAGGCCCCGGCCACCACGGATCTGGCGGATGGCATGGCTTGCCGCACGCCGGACGCGGGTTCGCTGGAGATCGTGCGGCGTTATGCGGACGATGTGATTGCGGTGAGCGATGAGGAAGTGGCGCGCGCGGTTCGCCTGTACTACCGCGCGACGCATAACCTGGCTGAGGGCGCAGGGGCGGCGGCGCTGGCGGCGGCCCTGCGCCTCAAGCATGATCCGCGCGTGGCGGGGTGCAAGGTGGGCTTGCCGCTGACCGGGGCCAATATGGACGCGGAGAAGATCATGCGTGTGCTGTCAGAGGTGCTGCCGTGACGCCGTATTCACATGATGGGCCGGGGTGGCACCAAACCGGCACCCCGGTGCCTGACCCGCAGGGTCAGGCACCTGCCATGCATGCGCCGCAGTTCGGTGTCAGCCCCCAAGGGTCTGACGGGTACGGCCATCCGGCCGGTTTACCGGTTTTGGGCGCTGAAAGCCAGGGCATGCTCCTCGGTTTCGTCGGCGTCGCCATCTTCAGCCTCACTCTGCCCTTCACCCGCCTGGCGGTAGCCGGACTCGATCCACTGTTCGTGGCCATGGGCCGCGCCGTGGCAGCCGCTGTACTGGCCCTGTGCTGGCTGCGCTGGAAACGCGCCCCGCTGCCCACGCGCGCCCAGTTGCCAACCCTGCTGGCCGTCGCCATCGGCTGCGTGATCGGCTTCCCCCTGCTGACCTCCATCGCCATGCGCACCCTGCCCGCTTCGCACGGCGCTGTGCTGGTCGGCATCCTGCCGCTGGCAACCGCCCTGTTTGCGGCCTTGCGCGGCCATGAACGCCCCTCCGCCGGCTTCTGGTGCATGGCCGCGGCAGGCAGCGCCCTGGTGGTGGGCTTCGCGCTGCGCCAATCCGGCGGCGGACTGCACGCCGCCGACCTCGCAGTCTTTGCCGCCGTGGCGCTGGCAGCAATGGGTTATGCCGAGGGCGGCCGCCTGTCGCAAACCATGGGCGGCGAACAGGTCATCGGTTGGGCGCTCGTGCTGTCGCTGCCGCTGGCCGCGCCGGCCACCATCTGGCTGATTTGGCGCGACTGGCAAAGCATTGCTGCCGCACCAGCCAGCGCCTGGCTGGGCTTCAGCTACGTATCCGTGTTTTCCATGTTCATCGGCTTCTTTTTCTGGTACCGCGGCATGGCGCTGGGCGGCGTGGCACGGGTCGGCCAGGTGCAGCTGGCGCAGCCCGGATTATCTTTGGTGGCCGCTGCCGTGGTCCTGAACGAAACTTTGCAAATTGAGCATATTCTGTTCACTTTTGCCGTAATTGCCGTAGTCGGCGCAGGAAAACGCATGAAAGTGGCCCGTTGACCGTGACGAATTCGGCAACGTGCAGAGTACAATAGCGTATTCACGGAACCTTTTTTCTTGGAAATCACATGTCTGTCTACGAAAAACTGAAGTCGCTCGACATCACCCTGGCCGCGCCAGCCGCCCCGGTAGCCGCCTACGTCATGCACGTACAATCCGGTAACCAGGTGTTCCTGTCTGGCCACATCGCCAAGAAAGCCGATGGCACCCCTTGGGTTGGCCAGCTGGGCAAGAATATCTCGACCGAAGAAGGCAAGCAGGCAGCACGCTCGATCGCCATCGCCCTGATGGGCACCCTGCAGGAAGCCTGCGGCGGCGACCTGACCCGCGTCAAGCGCATCGTCAAGGTCATGAGCCTGGTGAATTCCACCCCTGACTACACCGAACAGCACCTGGTCACCAACGGCTGCTCCGAGCTGCTGGGCGAAGTGTTCGGCGACGCCGGCAAGCACGCGCGCTCCGCTTTTGGCGTGGCGCAGATCCCGCTTGGCGCCTGCGTAGAAATCGAACTGATCGCCGAAATCGCTTAAATCCCCGCTAGAGATTAAATATGAAAATCGAGAACCAGAACCCATTGCAGTGGAACTTCTCCGAGCGTGCCAAGGGCATGCAGGCGTCCTTCATCCGTGAGATCCTGAAGGTCACCCAGCAGCCTGAAATCACCTCCTTCGCCGGCGGCTTGCCTTCGCCAGCCACCTTCCCGGTGGAGATCATGCAAGCGGCCTTCGACAAAGTGCTGTCGACCAACGGCAAAGTCGCCCTGCAATATGGCCCGACCGACGGCTACATGCCGCTGCGCCAGTGGATCGCCGATTCGCTGTCCCAGAACGGCGCCAAGATCGCTCCGGAACAGGTGCTGATGGTGTCCGGCTCGCAGCAGGCGCTGGACTTGATCGGCAAAGTGCTGATCGACGAAGGCAGCAAAGTGCTGGTGGAAACCCCGTCCTACCTGGGCGCACTGCAAGCGTTCTCGGTGTACCGTCCTGAATTCCATTCCGTCGCCACCGACGAGCATGGCCTGGTGCCGTCGTCGCTCGACGCAATCGCGGAAGGCGCGCGCCTGCTGTACGCACTGCCGAACTTCCAGAATCCGACCGGCCGCTCGCTGTCCGTGGCACGCCGCCAGGAACTGGTGGAAACCTGCGCCCGCCTGAACCTGCCGCTGATCGAAGACGATCCATATGGCGCGCTGTCCTACTCCGGCCAGCCAAGCCCGAAAATGGTCGCCATGAATCCGGAAGGCGTGATCTACATGGGCTCCTTCTCCAAGGTGCTGACCCCTGGCATCCGCCTGGGCTACGTTGTGGCTCCGCTGCCAATGGTGCGCCGTCTGGAACTGGCCAAGCAGGCAGCCGACCTGCACACCGCGCAACTGACCCAGATGGTGGTGCACGAAGTGGTGAAAGACGGCTTCCTGGACAAGCATATCCCGACCATCCGCGAACTGTACGGCAACCAGTGCAAGGCCATGCTGGACGCCATGGACCAGCACTTCCCGAAAGAAGCCACCTGGACCAAACCGGATGGCGGCATGTTCATCTGGGTCGAACTGCCAAAGCACATCAACGCGATGGAACTGCTGGACGAAGCCATCAAGAACAAGATCGCTTTCGTGCCGGGCGCACCGTTCTACGCCAACGAGCCTGCCACCAACACCCTGCGCCTGTCCTTCGTGACCGTGCCGCCGGAGCGCATCCGCGCCGGCATCGAAGTGCTGGGCAAGCTGATCAAAGCTCGCATGTAAGCCCGCCCTGCGCAGGATGAAGTTCATTTCGAGGTTCATCCTCGCAGCATGGCTGGCAGCCAGCGGCGCCCACGCCGCCGACAGCAAGCCCCCTGTCGTACTGGTACACGGCTTCTTCGGCTTTGACCACACGACGCTGGGCGGCTCCTTCCGCTATTGGGGCGGTTTCAACGATATCGCCCAGCACATCAAGGCCAGTAGTGGCCGCGACGTATTCACCGCCGGCGTTGGGCCGGTCAGTTCGAACTGGGACCGCGCCATCGAACTGTATTACCAGATCAAGGGTGGTTGCGTCGACTATGGTGCTGGCCACACGGCGCAATATGCCGCCGCCGGCCATATCCAGAAGCCTGCCGGCAAATGCTGGGCGGCTGATCCTGCCAATAATCCCGACAAATATCCGCTCGCCCTCTATCCGCAGTGGGACGCCGCACACCCGATCCACCTGGTCGGGCACAGCCAGGGCGGCCAGACGATCCGCACCCTGGTCCAGTTGATGGACCAGGGCACCGTTGGCAGTGGCAGCGCGCGCGGCTGGGTCACCAGCGCCACCTCCATCGCAACGCCGCATAACGGCACTACCCTGCGCGATATCGTGATCGACTGGCTGCCGGACGCGTCGACGCTGGCCGGCCTGGCCGTGCAGGCGACCGGCGCCGGCGGTTCCGGCGGCACCGGTTTCAAGTACCGGCTCGAGCAATTCAATATGAAGGCCAGCGCGGCGGAATCGATCGACGACTTCTTCGAGCGCACCCGCGGCCATCCGTTCTGGAGCCTGAACAACCACGACTCCGCACAATGGGACTTGTCGCCGGATGGCGCCAGCGAGCTGAATAGCTGGGTCAAGACTTCGCCGGACGTCTACTACTTTTCCTTCAGCGCCCAGGCCACAGAGTCCTTGAACCTCTTCGGCAAGGAATTCCAATACCCGCGCGCCGACATGATCTTTTTCCTGCAGGGCATGGCGGGCGAATGGGTCGTGCCGTCCTTCGGGCATCCCGGCATGGGTTCGTTCAAGCAAACAGCCGCCGGACGCGTGCCCACGGACCAGCGCTGGTTCGCCAACGATGGCGTGGTCAACACCATCAGCATGGCCGGTCCCGAGGGCAGCAAGATCCAGGCGCTGGCCGGCCAGCCCGTCAAAGGCGTGTGGAACCACGTCGAAACCATGCAGGGCATGGACCACTTCGACGTGATCGGCTGGGATGCCAAGCCTTCCACAGCACTGAAGATGTACGACAAGCTGCTCGCCATCCTGTCCAGGCTCGATTAAGCGGGCCGCTGGCTCGCCGTGCATTGCGATTGGCTCCGCAGGCCCGGTTTTGCCGCAACCGTGCGCAATCTCCCCGTGGTGAAATGAACCACACAAAAAACCACGGGAGACAACCGCATGAAAGTGCTAGCTAGCCTCACCCTTGCCGCCTGCCTGGCCGCTTCCCCAGCCCACGCTGCCAATAACGACCCGGTCGTGCTGGTGCACGGCTTCCTCGGCTTCGGGCCGGAAACCTTCGCCGCCACGGGCTTCAAATACTGGGGCGGTTTCAACGATATCGCAGGCCACATCCGCGGCACGCAGCGGCCCGTGTTCACTGCCGGGGTTGGCCCGGTCAGTTCCAACTGGGACCGCGCAGTCGAACTGTATTACCAGATCAAGGGCGGCTGCGCCGACTATGGCGCCCGCCATACGGCGGACAATGCTGCCGCCGGCCATATCCAGAAGCCGGCCGGCAAATGCTGGGCCGCCGACCCGGCCAATAATCCAAACAATTACCCCCTCGCGCTGTACCCGCAGTGGGATGCCCAGCACCCGGTGCACTTCGTCTCACACAGCCAGGGAGGCCAAACCATCCGCACCCTGATCCAGCTGCTGGAAAACGGCGCGCCGAATGGCGCCGGCACGGAAGGCAGCGGCGCCCTCTATGCAGGCGGCAAAGTGGGCTGGGTCAAGAGCGCAACCTCCATCTCTTCGCCGCACAATGGCACCACCTTGCGCGATGTAGTGGTTGAATTCGTGCCGAAGGTCTCCGAGCTGGCGGGCAGCATCGTCGAAGTGGCGGGCCTTGGCGGCTCGGGCGGCAGCGGCTACAAATTCCGTCTCGAACAATACGGGCTGGCGCAAGGGCCTGCCGAATCGATCGGGGACTTCATCGACCGCACGCGCGGCGCCCCCTTCTGGCAGCTGTCCAACCACGATGCTGCGCAATGGGACCTGGCTCCGGATGGCGCTGCGCAATTGAATGCCTGGGTGAAGACCTCGCCCAACGTCTACTACTTCTCGATCGGCTCGCGCGCCACCGAGCAAGGTCACTGGTGCTGCAACAACACCGACCGCGTGATCGCGCCGTTCCAGAACAGCGATTACCAGTACGCCCGCAACGACATGATCTTCTTCCTGAAGAACACTGCGGGCGAATGGGTGGTGCCATCGATCCTGCAGCATGGCATGGGCTCTTACCGCTCGCCGGAGTGGTACCCGAATGACGGCGTGGTCAATACCGTCTCGATGCGCGGCCCATCCGGCCAGCCGCAGCGCAACTTCGACGGCGCGCCAGTCAAGGGAAGCTGGAACTATATTGGGTACTACGACCAGTACGACCACTTCGACGTGATCGGATGGGACTCGCCGACTTGGGCAGTCTACCCAATCTACGACAACCTCCTCACCATCATTGGCGGGCTGTGATGGTGCGCGCAACGATAGGCATCGCATCGGTCGGCCTGGCGGCGGCCCTGTGGCAGGCAGGCGCACCGGCCGTTGCGCCACGCCCGCCGCACGAACCGCCAGCCGCCGCAGCACAAGCCGCGAGTGCGGGCGGAGCTGCGTCAGCCCCGCCCGCACCGGCAGCGCCACGCAGTGCCGCGCCAACGGCCAGCACCACGGCCCTCGTCGCAAGCGTTGAAGTGGCCGTGCGCGAAGCACGCCGGCGGGGCAAGGGGGAGCAGGAAGTCCATCGGTTGCGCAGCGAGAGCCTGCCGGCAGAACAAGTGGAAGCACTGGCGCGCATGGAAGCGGCCGAAGCGAGCTGGCGCCAGCGCCTGGAAGCCTTGCAGGCAGCGTGTGCGGCCAATATCGGATGCGACGACGCGCGCGCCAGCTTCACCCGCGAGGAACTGGCGCGAACCACCGCTTACGCGGCACCGGCGCTAAGGCAATAAGCTTCAAGGCGCGAGGGACAGCATCCTGCCCGCCTCCTCCGGCCCGACATATTGGGTGATCAGGCGTTGCAGGGTGCCATCGGCACGCATGTCTTTCATCAGGCCGGCCCAGCGCCGGGAGTCCTCAGCGCTGAACAGTTTCTTGCCCATCATCAGATGGGCGGGACTGTGCGGCCTGGAGCCGGCCCAGTCTTCAATGCGCACGGTGCCGGCTGCAATTTGCTGTTTCAGGTAACTGTCGTACACCAGCTTCGGCGCCAGCATCGCCTGGAAGCGCCCGGCCTTGAACATGGCATACAGGCGCTCGCCATCGTCCACATCTTCAACGCGGCCAATATTGCGCAACTGGGTCACGAATTCCTCATACGCCGGGCCGGCCGCATAACCGCGACCGAAGCCAAGCCGCAGACTGGGTGAGGCGATGAAGTCGGCGATCGAATTCACCCCGCTTGCCGCATCCTTGCGCAGCACGATCATGTTCTTTACCAGCATATAGGGCGCGGCCCAGGCGAACACTAGGCGCTCGGGTGTCGCAGCGGCGGAAAACGTCATATCGACGCTGCCGCTTTGCATTGCAGGCCAGATCGCGCGCCGTTGCAGGACTTTGTAGGCGAACTGGCAGCCGCTGCGCTTGCGCAGCTCTTCCGCCACGTCCTTGTCCAGGCCCGTGCCCGCATGATAGAAGTGCCCGAACTCGTAAAGGCCAACGACGATGGGCCGGGATGGACACATTGGCGCCGCAGCTTTTTCCGCATGCGCCGGCAGGCAAAGCCCGGCCAGCACCAACGCGCTCAAGAAGTTCCGCATGCTGCCCTCCCGATGTCACTAATCGCTTGCCGATTATGACACGCGACTGCAGCCGCGACTATCTATTTGCTGGTGATGTTGACCATGCCCTTGAAGTCGTACGGAATCACCACCGTCTGCACCTTGCCCGCTGCAATACCTTCCGCAATCTTCATCTGGGCCTGCGCCTGCATGTAGGAGATAGCGCCAGCGTTGGCGTTCAGGGCAGCGATACGTTCCGCCTCCTTTTTCGCAATCTGCACCTCGACCTCCTTGGTCTTCTCCTCGTTCTTGGCGCGCACCAGGTTGTCGGCACTGGCCTTGACCGCATCGCTAGGCACCATGCCGCCCACGCGCACCTGCGAGATCGTGATGCCGTTCAGCTTTTCATCATTCAGCGTCGCAATCATGGTGGCCTGGATTTCCTCCTCGATCTGCGAACGGTTGTCGTTCATGTTCAGCGCTTCATACTTGCGCGCCACCTTGTACACCGCATTGCGTGCGGTCTGGTAGATGTAGGCGTGCATCAGGTAGATGTCGCCACTGGCATCCTGCGTGTGGAAGGAGCGGCTCTTGTTGACCCACAGGTCCGACACCGCCGACGGCGTGATGTTGTAGATCACCGCCAGGTCGAAGTCCTTCATGGTCGAATTGTCTGCGGCCAGCGGCATCAGGTCGCGCACGTCGACGCTGACATCCTTGATCGGGAAGGTCAGGATGGAACCGATGATGGTCTGGTTGAAACTGCCTGCCACGCGTTCTTCAGCTTCCACGGTCTTGTCGAAGTTGACGCGCAAGCCCACCTCGCCGGTATCGATCACCTTGCAGCCGGACAGGGCAGCAGCGGCAAACAGGACGGGAACCAGCAGGAGCTTAGTTTTTTTCATGGCTATCTCAATGAGTTAAAGGAACCGCCATTCTATTGCCCGCCGGACAAACAAAAATCATGAAAAAATAGCCGGGATTACCGTTGCCAAAGAGCTAGTGAAAGTGTTCAGATATACACAGAATGTCACAACTTTCCTTAGCTCGCCGGAAACTTTCACCAACTATCACCAACTCAACGTCTTTTTTAGGCAAAACCTTCCTTGAATTTCCACAATTCCAATTGGCAACACGGTATCATCAATGCCATATCCTACTCACCCCTAGTCAGCATGAATCAAGGCGGTACCAGCTTTTCGCCACGGCGTGACGCCGTGATTTTGATTGTTGATGATGCGCCGGACAACCTCTCCGTCCTGCGCAAGTTGATGGTCGAGCAGGGTTACCAGACATATGTCGCCAACTCCGGCGAGCGCGGGCTGGAAATCGCCCGCCGCGTCCACCCGCACCTGATCTTGCTCGACGTCATCATGCCCGGCATGGACGGCTTCGAGACCTGCCGCCACCTCAAAGCGCACCCGGCCACGGAAGACATCCCGGTGCTGTTCATGAGTGCCCGCAACGAGCAGGAAGACGTGGTGACCGGCTTCGAGCTGGGCGCGGTCGACTACATCGGCAAGCCGCTGCGCATGGCTGAAGTTTGCGCGCGCGTGCGCACCCAGTTGCAGATCCGTTTCGCCACCGAGACGCAGCAGGAGCAATCGGAACGCCTGCGCACCATCGTCAACAATATGGCCGAAGGCTTGCTGATCATTGAAGCAGATGGCCGCATCCAGTTCACCAACCCGGCCTGCGACCAGTACCTGGGGTACATGTCGCACGAGCTGGCGGGCAAATCGATCTCCGACTTGCTCAATCCACTGGTGGCCGACGAATACCTCGAATACTTTGCGCGCTACGCTGCCAATCCCGAGGCCGCGCACAGCCACGGGACGCGCGAGGTGATCATCCGCCATCGCACCGGCAAATCGGTGTGCATGGACCTGACGCTGACGCCGATGTTCCTGCGCCAGCCCTTGTTCATCGGCCTGCTGCACGACATCACCCACCACAAGCTGTCGGAAGATGCGCTGCAGCGCGCGGCCATGATCGACCCGCTGACGAAGATTGCGAACCGCCGCCACTTCGACTCCTTCCTCGAGAAGGAATGGCAGCGCGCCATGCGCACGGGCGCCCCGCTGTCGCTGGTGGTGCTCGACGTCGACCACTTCAAGCTGTACAACGACACGCTGGGCCACGCGCAGGGCGACGTCTGCCTGCAGCAAGTGGCACAAGCCATCAGCGCACACGCCCTGCGCGTCACTGACCTGGCCGCGCGCTACGGCGGCGAAGAATTCGTGCTGCTGTTTGCCGAGACCGATGCCGATGCCGCCTTCCAGATGGCCGAATCGATCCGCACGCATGTGGAATCGCTGCACATTCCCCACCCGCGCTCGGCGACTTCGCCGCACATCACGGTCAGCATCGGCGTAGCGACGCTGTGCCCGACGCCGACTGACAACATCGAATCCCTGTTCGTCGCCGCCGACCGCGCCATGTACGCAGCCAAAGAGGACGGCCGCAACCAGGTACGCGCCACACGTCCCCCCACCACCGCCATCGAAGCCGCCCGCGCCGCCCTGGCCAAACGCTAGAGCTTTTCCGGGTAGCCGGTGATTGCTGCGATTTCGGCGTACATCGGCTGCAGGCGCTTGTACATCTTCAGGTAGACGCGGTGGTAGAGCTGGTCGTAGGTCTTGCGGTGCGCTGGATCGGGCTGGAATATGCGGCCTTTGCGCGTCATGGCGTTGATGGCTGCGTGGAAGTCCTTGTGCAGGCCCAGGCCGGCTGCGATGGCGATGGCGGCGCCCAGGCCGCTGGTTTCGTACACGTGGGCGCGCGCTGCGGGCAGGCCGAAGATGTCGGCCGTCAGCTGCATGGCTGCGTCGCTTTGCGAGCCACCGCCTGCGACACGCAATTCCGTAATCTTCGTTCCGCTGCGCTTTTCGATGCGCTCGCGGCCCTCGCGCAGGGCGTAGGCCAGGCCTTCCAGGATGGCTCGGTACATGTGGGCGCGGGTGTGCACGTCGCCGAAGCCGATCATGGCGCCTTTTGCTTCCGGTCCTGGCACCTTGATGCCTGGGCTCCAGTATGGCTGCAGCATCAGTCCCATTGAGCCGGGCGGCACTTCGTTCACCAGGCGGTCGAACAGGGCTTCTGGCGGCATCCCCTGCTCTATCGCAGCCGATTGTTCGAGGTGGCCGAACTGCTCCTTGAACCAGTTGACCATCCAGTAACCGCGGAAGATCTGCACTTCGGTGCTGTAGGCGCCTGGTATGGCTGCCGGATATGGCGGTATGAAGGGCGTAACTTCGACGTACTTGCTGGTGGTGGTGTTGATGGTGGCGGTGGTGCCGTAGCTGAGGCAGCCGATGTGCGGCTCCAGGCCGCCGGCGCCGATCACTTCGCAGGCTTTGTCGGCGGCCGCTGCGACGAGCGGAACGCCTTCCGGAATGCCGGTGGCGGCTGATGCGGCGGCGTTGATTGCGCCAATCACCTCGCCCGGCTGCAGCAGCTCGGGCAACTGGTCGGGACGCACCGCCAGCGCCTGCCATTTCCAGTCGCGCGCTCCGGCCCAGGCGTGGCGCTTGTAGTCGAACGGCATGTAGGCGACTTGCGAGCCGATGGAGTCCGCAAAGCGGCCGCTCAGGCAGTGATTCAGGTAGCCGGACAGCAGCAGGAACTTGTGCGTGCGGTCCCACAGGCCTGGCTGGTGGGCCTTGATCCAGTTGACTTCCGCTTCGCGGCGAAAATAATCGATGGTGCCATCGACGCCGGCCAGCTTGAAAGCGGCCGTCCACAATGGGCCGATTGGCGGCACCTGCTCGGTGCGGCGCTGGTCCAGCCATGTAATGGCGGCGCGCAGCGGCTTGCCGTCGCTGTCGACGGCGACCACGGTGCCGCGCTGGGTCGTGACGGCGACGCCGGCAATGGCGCTGCGCGGGACGTCGGTGACCGTCCACAAGCGCTGGCAGGCAGCGCACACGGCGTCCCAATAGCCTTCAGCCTTGTGTTCGGCCCAGCCAGGCTGCTCGGAGTAGTAAGCCGGTTGCAGATGCACCTGCGTCTTGGCGACCAGGTTCCCCTGCAGGTCGAACAGCAGCGCGCGCACGCTTTGCGTGCCATTGTCGATGGAAAGAAGGTATTTGCTCATTCGCGTGCTTTCGGCAGGCTGTAGTTTGCTCGGCATAATGCCAGATATGCCGCTTCTTCGGCAGCCCAACGCTGGTCGTCCCAGCTCAATTCCGGTTGGCAGATGGCGCGCACGCGGCCCAGCACTGCCGCACCGCCGTTGGCGAGCTGGATGCCGAGGCGGCTGCGGCGCAGCATCAGGTCTTCCAGGCGCTGTACGGATTCGTGGCGCGCAGCCCAGCGCAGTTGGGCCCAGAGGGTTTCGGTGCCGGGAATTTCCTCGAGTTCGCCGTCCTGCGCTGCGGCGACCAGTGCGGCGGCTTGCACGCCATAGCGGCCTTGCAGGCGCCTGGCCTGACCTGGCGGCACCTGCCGCAACGTTGCCGTGCCCGTGTCCGGCGCGTGGCTGGCTGGCGGCGCGAAGATGGCGTGCGGGCCAAGATCCGCCTGCCAGTGTGGCAGCTGGGGCGCAGCGCGGCGCAACACATCGAGCGCGATGGCGCGGAAGGTGGTGAGCTTGCCGCCGGTGACGGTCAGCAGTCCGTCCTCCTGCCACAGCACGTGGTCGCGGGCCTCTTTTGAAGGATCGGCCTTGCCGGTATCGATCACGGGCCGCACGCCCGCGTACGTGGCCAGCACGTCAGCTTCGGTGATGGCGAGCGTTGGGAACTGGTCGTGCAGGGCTGCCATCAGGTAGTCGGTTTCCTCCTGCGTGATGGCGGCTTCGTGTTGCAGGTCGCTGCGGTGGTCGACGTCGGTCGTGCCGACGACGGTGACGCCCTCCCATGGGAAGGCGAAGACGGGGCGGCCGTCACGCGGGTGCATCAGGCTGATCGCCTGCGCCAGCGGAAGGCGCCAGGCAGGAAGCACCAGGTGGCTGCCGCGCAGTGGCCGCAGCCGCGCTGCGGGCTTGTCGTGCAAGCGGTCGGCCCAGGCACCCGTGGCGTTAACCACCAGCTTGGCGCGCACCTCGTGCGCCTCTCCACTGACGGCACATCGCACCAATGCGCCGCGCACGCGCCCGGCGTCCCGGCCCGTCAGTGATTGCACTGCGCAGTAGTTGACCGCGACGCCGCCAAACGATTGCGCCTCCTGCAGCACGCGCAGGACCAGGCGCGCGTCGTCGGTCCTGGCATCCTGGTAGCAGATGCCGCCTTGCAGGCCTTCGGTACGGATATGCGGCGCCATCGCCAGGAATTCCTGCACGTCGAAATAATGGCGCGCGCGCTGGCCAGCCATGCGGTCGTAAATCGCCAAGCCAAGCAGGAAAGCGCGGCGCCCTGGCTTGCGGCCGACGTAATCGCCAAAGGCAAAGCCCAGCGGCTCCACCAGCCCCGGCGCATCGCGCAGCAGCGCGTCGCGCTCGTGGACGGACTCGCGGGTCAGCCCAAACTGCCCTTCCTTCAGGTAGCGCAGGCCGCCGTGAACCAGCTTGGACGAACGGCTCGACGTTCCCCATGCGAAGTCGCGCTGCTCGACCAGCAAGGCCCGCAATCCGCGCCGCGACGCTTCGAGCAGGATGCCGGCCCCGGTGATGCCGCCGCCAATCACCAGCAGGTCCCATTCCTGCGCCAGCAGGCCGGCCACCTGCGCGCGGCTGCCGGGCATCCAGTGCAGCGCGCCGTTCGCGCCGGCCTGGCCCGCAGCCGGCTTCATGCTGGCTGTCCCGCCGGCAGCAGCTTGCCGGGATTCATGATGCCCTGCGGATCAAAGTGCTTGAACAGTGCCTGCATGGCGGCGATGCCCGCCGCGCCCTTCTCCGCCTCCAGGTAAGGCGCGTGGTCGCTACCGACGCCGTGCTGGTGGCTGATGGTGCCGCCGTTATCGACAATCGCCATGCTCACCGCATGCTTGAGCGCACGCCAGCGCGCCATATCCGTTTCGAAATCGCCGCCCAGGCGGTAGACGAAGGTCGTATAAACACTGGCGCCCTGGGCATACAGGTGGGACAAGTGCGTATAGGTATGGACCTTTTCGCTCATGCCGCCCAGTGCCGCAGTCGCTGCTGCCTCGACCGCGTGCATCATCTGCGAAACGCGCGGCCAGTCGACCGCCGTTTCCACGGTGTCGATCACATAGCCCTGCTTCCAGGCCGCATTGCGCAGGTAGACGTTGCGGAATCTGCCTTCCTTCCACTTGTCGCCCATGCGGCGGCCGACGTGCACGCCGTCATAGCCCCGGCAGGCCGAAACGGCGCTGCGCAAGGCGGCGCGGGCCTGCGCGCGCGGCCCGCTGGCGCCGATCATCAGCATGCATTTGCCCTCGCCGCAGCCACGCAGTTTCAGCCAGCCTTCCAGCAGGCCAATCAGGCGCTTGTGGCCGGCCAGTGCCAGCATGGTCACGGTTTCCAATGGATTCGACAGGCGCAGCATCGACAGGCCGCCGCGCGCCTGGGCCAGCGCGCGCACCGCTGCTTCGGCACGCTCCCAGTCAGGGAAGAAGATGGCGTGGAAGGCTTCGTACTCCGGCAGCGCGCTCACACGCACCGTGGCCTCGGTCAGGATGCCCATGCGGCCTTCGGAGCCGAGCACGATTTCGCGCAAGTCGGTGCCGGCTGCGGAAGCCGGGAAAGTCCGAATGTCCAGCCGCCCTTGCGGTGTTTCCACCACGCCGCCCGCAAACATCTGCTCGATGCGGCCGTAACGCAAGGATTGCTGGCCGGACGAACGGGTCACGACCCAGCCGCCCAGCGTGGAGTATTCGAACGATTGCGGGAAGTGGCCCAGCATGTAGCCATGGGCGCGCAATTGCGCTTCCAGGTCCGGGCCCAGCACGCCGGCGCCGAAGGTAGCGAGCTGCGACTGCTTGTCCAGGTGGTGCAAGCGCCCCATGCGCGTCATGTTCACCGCCAGCACGGGCTTGCCGCCGGCCGGCGCGGTCAGGTGGCCTGCCACACTGGTGCCGCCGCCCTGCGGGATCAGGGTCACGCCATGCTGCTGCGCATAGTCAATCAGCTCGCGCACCTGCTGCGAGCTTTCCGGAAAAGCCACGCCATCCGGCGCGCTGCCAATGCGGCCATAGCGCAGCTTGAGCCAGTCCGGCAGGCTTTGGCCGAGCGCATTGCGCAGGCGGGTCGCCGGCCTTGTGTCGACCAGGGCGTGCGCGGGCAGGCGCGATTCGGCAAGCGAGGCGCAGGCCGCATCGAAGCTGGCATCCTGTACCGGCTTGCCCGGGCCAATGCGGCTGGCCAGGAAAGCCAGCGCGTCATCGTGCAGCGGGAACTCGACCGTCTCCTCGCCCCAACCGTTCCATCGTTTCATGTGCAATCCCTTGTTATACTTTGCTCAATAAAAGCTTAATCCATTGCCACCCGCCAGTCTTGCGTTTTCATGCCAGCCGAATTGTTCGATCATGCCAAGCTTGCTCGCGTAGCGGGCTCCTACCTGCAACCCATGCTGGAGGCGGCGGCTGCGCGCGGGGTGACGGCGCAGGCGCTTGAGCAGGCGGCCGGACTGGCTGCCGGCACCCTGCAGCCGTTGCCGGAAGCCCTGCCGGCCGACACCTACGTGAAGCTGCTCGACATCGCAGCCGGGCTGGCCGGCGACCAGCATTTCGGCCTGCACGTGGGCGAGCGCGTCAAACTGGGCACCTACACCGTGTATGGACTGATCCTGCTCAGCTGCCGCGACTTCGGCCAGGCCTTCGAACAGACCATGCGCTATGAACAGCTGGCACACGACCTGGGGCGCTCCACGCTGGAGATCCACGGCGCGCTGGCCAGCTACACCTGGCATTCGAACTACGCGGCGCACAACCGCCACCTGGCCGACAGCGTGTTCGCCGGCATCCGCGTCTTCGGCAACTGGCTGGCCGGCACCACGCTGCCGCCGGCCGAACTGTCGCTCATGCACGATGGCGGCGACCCGGGTGGCCACGCCGAATACATGCGCGTATTCGGCGCCCTGCCACGTTTTAACGCAACGTCCAATGTGGCGCAATTCGAAGCGGCGCTGCTGTCATGGCCGGTGCCCAATGCGGATGTGAGCCTTTATCCCGTGCTGCAGCAGCACGCAGAACAACTTCTGAAGCAGCGCGCCGCTCCGGCGCATGCAGGCATTGTGGGGCAGGTATATGAAGCAATCGTGCGCCGCGTGTCGCAAGGACAGGTACGCGTTGCCAGCGTGGCCGAAGACCTGGGACTGGCGCCGCGCACCCTGCAGCGCAAGCTGGCCGATGCCGGCTCCAGCTTCCAGGAAGTGCTGGACGAAGCACGCTTTGCCCTGGCGCGCGATTACTTGCGCCAGCCCGGCCTGTCGCTGGTCGATATCGCCTTTTTGCTTGGCTATCAGGAGCAAAGCGCCTTCACCCATGCCTTCCGCGAATGGTCCGGCACGAATCCGGGCGCATGGCGCACGGCGGGACGCTAGATTTCGGTGCCGCGCACGCGGATGAAGGGGCCGATGCAGCTGCCCATATCGCGCCGCTGGCACATCAGGAACATATTGTTTGATGGGTGGAACACGATGAAAGACTGGATCACGTGGCCGACCTGGGTGATCTCGCCGGTGCAATCCTTCTTGCCGTTATCTTTCACGATCTTGTCGTTGGACTGGTAAAAACCGTCGCTGTCGGGCTGGTCGTCGATCTGGAATTCCGTTTCCGCTATCTCAGCAGCGCTGGTGATCAGGGCCGAGCCGTCGGCACGGATACGGTACATCTCATGGCATGACCCATCTGGCAACTCGAAACGCCAGGTGCCGACAATAGGATGGTCGTTGCGCAAGGGGCCAGCCAGCGTATTTTGGGCAGCCAGCAGGGCTGCGGCAAACAGCAGGATTCGATTCATGGCAGCCCCCGGCGCAGTGATTACACTCAGTATAGCCCTGTCGGACTATTTGCACTTTCCTGTTGCTTTCATTTTTCGGCGGCTTCCTTCAGTTGCGCCAGCCCCTGTTCAAAGTCCTTGCCGATCATCTTGTCCATGTTGAAGAACACGCCCATGATCTTGGTTACGAACAGGCTCGGGCCGGTCATGGTCCAGGTCACCACAGTGGACTCACCTTGCGGCTGCAGCGCAAATTCGGTGCGGTTGGAAGATGCAAACGGCTTGATGAAATCGAGCTTGATGGCAAGCTGGGTGGGCGCGTTCTCTTCGACGATTTCCATGCGGCCCTGCCCTACGTCGCCATTGCCGCTCCAGGCATAGACTGCCCCCTTGCCGCTTGACGCGCCCTCGAAAGTGCGCTGCATGTTCGGATCTTTCTTTTCCCATGGCGACCATGCCGGCCATTGATGGAAGTCGTCCAGGTAGCCCATGATTTTTGCCGGCGGCGCCTTGATGCGGGCACTGCGCTGTACTTTGTAGCTGTCCGGCTGCGTCAGTGCCAGGCCGAGGATCACGACGATCACCAGGATCAGGCCCATCGAAATCTTTCTCAACATGCTGCCCTCATTATTAATGTTGATATGCTTACAAGCCTATCACAGGGCACGTGGCCGCAAAAGTACCGGCAGCGCGCTTGGGGTCATGGTGACCGTAAATATTTCCTCGACCGGCGGCGCATCGGGAACGGCCTCGATGCTGAAGCTGCGCGCCACCATCGACATCAGTGTGCGGATCTCGCTCATGGCCAGGTAGCGCCCCGGACAGAAACGCGGACCGCCACCAAAGGGAACCATCTTGCGGGCGGGGTCTTCGAGCTTTTCCTTCATGGCAGGATCGAGCCAGCGCTCGGGCCGGAATTCGGCGCCATCCGGCAGCGGCACTTCACGCGCGAATGAGTGGCGCAGCAGCATGAAGGCCACGGTGCCTGCCGGCACCTGCACGCCATCCAGCGCTACGTCCTGCACTGCCTCGGCACCGAGGATCGGCGCCACGGGCTTGAGCCGCATCGATTCCTGCACGCAGGCGTCCAGGTAAGGCGCCGGGCCCGCGCCAGGCGTCGCATCGGCTTCCTCGGCCAGGCGCGCGGCGGCTTGCGGGTTGCGCGACAACAGGTAGAGCAGCCAGGCTATGGTGTTGGCCGTGGTGTCCTCGCCGGCAAACACCATGATGATGGCGTTGGCGCGCACGGTTTCGTCGCTGATACCGGAACCCGGCATGTCCGCCGCAGCCAGCATGGCTTCCAGCAGGTTGCCCGGCTTGTCGTACAGCGCGGGATTGGCTGCCATGCGGGCGCGCGCGTCAGCCACGAAGCCATCGACGGTGTCGCGGATGCGCAGGCCCGCGGCCTCGGTAGCACGGTCTGCCGGCAGCCTGAGCTTGCGCCAGTAAGCGACTGGTGCCACCAGCCGGCGCGCCACCTGTGTGAACACGAATTCGATATCCTGCTGCAGCGGATTGTCTTCGTGCTGCACCATGTCCTGGTCCTGGCCCATCGCCATGCCGATTGCCACATCGAGCGCGAAGGCTTTCAGGTCGCGCAGCAGGCGTTGCGGCTGCCCCGCCCCGGCCGCGGCCTGCCAGCGCTGGCGCAGGCGCTCGGACATGGCGGACAAGGTGGGATGGAAGCGGTTGATGACTTCCGGCGTCAGCGCATGCATCACCAGCTTGCGCTGACGGCGCCATTCCTCGCCCTCGGCTGCGAACACGCCCACCGCAGCCGCTTCCTCAAGGATGCTGGCCACCCGGCGTGAGCGCCGCCACTGGTCGGGACGGTCATGCAGGATCTGCGCGATGTCGGCACGCCGGCTGGTGACGATAAAGCGGCGGTCCATCAGGCGCATGCGGTAGACCGGCCCGTACTCGCGCGCCCACTCTTCCAGCTTCTGGTGGAAATGGGCCGTATCGATGCCAACATTACCCAGCAGTGGCAAGCCGGTGGGGCCAGGCAGGTGATCCATGCTGCACCTCCTTCAGAAACCGCACTCCCGCAAATAGTCGATGAACAGCCGCAGCCGGGCTGGCGTGAACTGGCGCGAAGGCCGCACCGCAAACAGGCCGAAAGGCTCCGGGCTGGCATCGGCCAGCAACTGCACCAGGCGGCCGTCGGCCAGGGCTGGCGCCAGCACGAATTCCGGCAGCAGCACGATGCCCATGCCCTGTATCGCGCATTCGGCCAGCGCTTCCGCATTATTGGCCGCCAGCGGCACTTTCAGGTCAAGCTGCTCGCCCGGGTCGCCGATCAGCCGGCCCCACTCTTCGCGTACGCTCAGCAAGCTGTAATTTAACACCGAGTGGCCGCGCAGTCCCGCCAGGTCTTTCGGCTTCCCGGCACGCCTCAGGTAGCCCGGCGCCGCGGCAAATACCCGGCCGACAGTGCCGATGCGGGTCGCCACCAGCGAAGAATCGCGCAGGAAGCCGATGCGCAATGCGACGTCGATCGCTTCCGCGTGGAGGTCGGTGGTGCGGTCCTCCAGCAGCAACTGCACTTTCAAGCCTGGATGGCGCTGCATGAAGGCCGGCAGCACCGGCGCCACTTTCTGGATGCCGAAACTGAGCGGCGCGGCCACGCGCAAGGTGCCGCTGGCACTGTCCTGGCCCTGGCGCACGCGGTCGTGGGCCTCGTCCAGCAACTGGAACACGGCCAGGGCATCGGCGTAGAAAGCGCGGCCGGCATCGGTGATGTCGTTGCGGCGCGTGGTGCGCGTGATCAGCTGGCTTCCCAGCGCAGATTCCAGGGTGGCGATGCGGCGGCTGATGGCGGCCGTGCTGACTTCAAGCTGCTCCGCTGCCCGCACAAAGCTGCCGCTTTCCACCACCGTGATGAAGGCGCGCAGGTCGGTCAAGTCGTATTGTTCCATTTTACGTAAATATCATTTGCACATCTCCTAGTTTATTACGCAACCTGGATTTATTAAAGTTCACTCCATCGCAACCCCACACAACGGAGCAAATCATGAACTTCAAATCCCTGATCAAAGCAGCACTGCCAGTCATCCTCGCCTTCAGCGCCAGCGCCCATGCAGCGCCGCCTGCCGAACAGCTGCTGACGCCAAAGAACCACACCCTGGTCCTGATCGACCACCAGCCGCAAATGGCTTTCGCAACGCGCTCCATCGACATCGCCGAGCTGCGCAACAACGTGACCGGCCTGGCCAAGGCAGCCAAGACCTTCAAGGTGCCGACCATCCTGACCACCGTCGCTGCCAAGTCCTTCAGCGGCCCGATCTTCCCTGAACTGCAAGCGGTATTCCCTGAACAGACCCCGATCGACCGCACTACCATGAACACCTGGGAAGACCAGCGCGTAGTCGACGCGGTGCAAAAGACCGGCAACAAGAAAGTCGTGATGGCGGCGCTGTGGACAGAGGTATGCCTGGTGCAGCCGGTGCTGTCGGCCCTCGACCAGGGCTATGAGGTGTACATCGTGACCGACGCGTCGGGTGGCGTCAGCAAGGAAGCGCATGACATGGCTGTACAGCGCATGGTGCAAGCCGGCGCCCGTCCTGTGACCTGGCTGCAGTACATGCTCGAACTGCAGCGCGACTGGGCACGCGGCGAAACCTACGCTCCTGTGATGAAGATCGCGTCTGAACACGGCGGCGGCTATGGCCTGGGCATCGTCTACGCCAAGGAAATGTTCAACGCCAAGGAAGGCAAGAAGTAATCATGCGGCTGGCAACCGCACTGCTGGCAGCCTGCGGGCTGCTGGCCGGTCTGCCGGCCCTGGCCCAAAGCCAGGGCCAGCGCGGCCGGGATGTATATGAATCGGTCTGCATCGCCTGCCACGCCGCCGAGAATGTGATGGTCAGTTCGCCCAAGCTTGGCGACAGCAAGGAGTGGCAGGTGCGCATGGCGCGTGCCGGCGGTCTGGATGGCCTGGTGCGCAATGCAGTGCAAGGGGTGGGCGCCATGCCTGCCCGCGGCGGCAAGCCTGAGCTCGATGCCGAACAGCTTAAGGCCGCGATCCGCTACATGATGCAGGCGGATTGACCCGGCTCCACTCGCACCAGCCACCGTCGTACACGCTGATGCGCTCCCAGTCCATCAGCCAGGCATAGAAAAATGCCAGCGAAGCCCGCCAGCCGGTGCCGCAGTAGAAAGCGGTACGCTGGCCGGGTTCGATCCCCGCCTGGCGCCATAGCGCGCTGATTTCCGCCGAAGGTTTCATCGTTCCGTCAGCATGCTGGTATTCGCTCATGCTGTGCACATCGCCATCGTTGCCGGCACGGCCCCAGCGAGCGCCGGGGATATCGCCGCGCGCATCGATGTAGCTGTAGCCGGATGTGGCGCCGACGTGCTCCTGCCAAGTGCGGATGCTGACCAGCGCGCCGTCCGGCTGCTGCAGCAGTTCGCGCGCCTGAGCGGTGTCGATCAGGAAGTCCGGACGCGCCGGAAAGGCGGCGCCAAAGCTTGCCGCAACCTGCGGCAGCTGGCCGGCGCCCTGCTCCAGTGCATGGCCGGCACGCAGCCAGCCATCAAAGCCGCCATCGAGCAGGCGCACGTCGGCAACGCCGGCGTACAGCATCAGGTGGGCGGCACGGGCGGCGGCCAGCGAGCTGCGGCCGTACAGGATGACGGTAGTGTCGTGGCGGATGCCGTTTTCCAGCAGCAGCGCCAACAGGGCGTCGTCGGACACCTTGTTCCACAGCGGTTGGCGCTCCAGGCGGTTGGTGTCGATGTAGCCGGCGCCCGGGATATGGCCGGACTGGTAGGCAGCGAAGCTGTCGCAGCCTACTTCAAACAGGCGCCACGCCCCGCCCGGAGCTGCCAGCACGGGCACGCCGGCGAGCAGGCGCGCCAGCCAGGCAGGCGATGGCAGCTGGCGCCAGCGCGCCAGGTCGGAACGGAAACCATGCATTTAAAGCAATTCAAAATCACAATCAGTCCGGCAGTTTACCAGCTTCGGCGGGCGCTTCCGGCTTTGCGTCCTTCTTTGCATCCGGCTTGTCCTCTGGCTTGTTCTCGGCCGGATGCATCACCACCTGCACGTAATTATTGAAGTCGAAATAGCGCTTGGCGGCGGCCTGCACGTCCGCCACGGTCAGGCTGGCGATCATTTCGTTCTGGCGCAGCAGCAGTTTGGGATCGGTCTTGTTGACCAGTGCCGACTGCAGGTTGACCAGCCACCAGCCGTTCTCGCGCAATGCTTTGCGGTAGTTGCTGCTCCAGTTTTCCTTGACCTTCGCCAGATCCGTTTCTTCCGGGCCCTTCTCCTGCAGCTTGCGCACCTCGGCAAAGGTGGCTTCGATCGCCTTGTCCACGTTTTCCGGCGCGGTCGGCAGGCCGATATTGATCGTGTAATTGGCGTAAGGATGGCGCGCCATGCCGCCCGAGACGTTCGCGGTATAGACCAGCCCACGCTGTTCGCGCAAGGCTTCGGTCACCTTGATCTGCATGATCTCGATCAGGGCGCGCAGGCGCATCTGCTCGACCTCATTGAAATTGGCGTCGCCAGCAAAGGCAATGCTCACCTGGCTCTTTTGCTCGCGGCCGCGGCGCACTTCCTTCTTCACCACCCCGCGCACCGGGCGCACGTGGCGGTCCTTGTACTCGGCAGCGATTTTTGCAGCCGGCAAGCCCCCCAGGTAAGTTGCCAGCAGCGGCTTGATTTTCGCCAGGTCGAAACTGCCGACGAAGAAGAAGGTCATGCCATACGCGCTCGACATGCGCTCCTTATGCAGCGCCATCACGCGGTCCAGGCGAATGCCATCCAATTCTTCCGGACGCGGCGTCAGGCCCACGCGCGGATGGTTGCCGTACATGGTCGTGCGCATGGTGTCCGTCAGCACCGCTTCCGGGCGGGCCTGGGCGTTGCGGGCCTGCTCCTGCTGCTTGTCGATGAAAACATCAAACAAGGCCTGGTCGCGGCGCGGCTGGGTCATTTGCAGGTAGATCAGCTGCAGCATGGTTTCCACGTCGCCGCTGCTGGAACCACCACCATAGCCTTCCGACACGCCGCCCAATCCAAAGGCCGAACGCACGCTGCGGCCGGCCAGGATCTTCTGCAGCTCCACAGGCGCGTAACCGTTGACGCCCATGCTGGCGAGGATTGCACTCGCGTAGCGGGCATTGACGATATCGCCTTCCTCCGCCAGCGACTGCCCGCCGAAGCGTGTGGAAGCCATCAGGACCTGGTCATTTTTGAAGTCGGTCGGCTTCAGCACGACCTTCACGCCGTTAGACAGCAGCAGCTCCGTGGTGCCCAGCACCTTGTCCGTGGATTCCTTGACGATGCGGCCGGCCTTGGGCGGCTGTGCCATCAGGTTCGCTGCCACTGCTTTTTCTTCATGCGCCGCCATGGTGGCTTTTTCAGCTTCCTCCACGGTAGCCAGCATCTGGTCCGGGTTTGGCACTACGGTGCCCGACTTGTCGTTGCCCAGGAAGATGACCAGCTTCTTCTGCCCGACCGGTATCGCGCTGCGCACCTGGGCATTGACCTCCTCCAGCGTTATGCCTGGCATCAGGTCCTTGTAATAGCTGTATTCATTTTCAATGCCGGGCATCGATTCACCATCCAGGAAATGGCGGGTGAATTCGCTGACATAAGCGGAGGATTCGGTCTTGTCACGCTCGTTGTACAGGTTCTCGATGAAGCGCATCATGTTCTTCTTGGCGCGTTCCAGCTCCACTGCGCTAAAGCCTAGCTGGCGGGCCCGCTCGCCTTCTTCCACGACGGCGCGGATCGCCGGCAACGCCCCCGCCTTGCCCACGGCAGCGCTCGAGACGAAAGCCTGGTAGCCATGCACTGCCTTGGACATGTTGCTATAGCCTTGCAGGAAGGGCGGATTGGTTTGCTGCGACAGTTCGGAGATGCGCTGGCTCAGCATCGCGGCCGACAGCAATTCCACCATGTGGGTGCGGTACTCGCCCACCGTTTTCGATTCGGAGCGCTCCATGAAGGGATAGCGGATCGTTACCAGGTTCGATGGCGCTTCCCGATCGGTGACCACGATGGCTTCCGATACCTTGCGTTCCGGGATCGGAGGGTAGACGCGCGGGCGCGGATTGGCCGGATTCACCAGCTTTGAGAAATGGCTGGTAACCAGGCGCTCGGCCTCCTGCGGGTCGACGTCGCCCACCACGATCACTGCCATCAGGTCCGGGCGATACCAGTCCTTGTAGAAGCGGCGGATCGCATCCGGCTTGAAGGACTTCAGGATTTCCGCATTGCCGATCGGCAGCCGGTTCGCGTAAAGCGAGCCATTGAACATTTTCGGCAGCAGCACCTTGTTCATGCGGTCGGTCGCACCTTTGCCCAGGCGCAGTTCTTCCAGCACAATGCCGCGCTCACTTTCGATGTCGGCATCGTTGAAGGTCACGCCCTGCGCCCAGTCATCCAGCACCAGCAAGCCCTTGTCCAGGTTTTCCTTCTTGTCGACCGGGATCGGCAGCATGTATACCGTTTCGTCGAAGCTGGTATAGGCATTCAGGTCGGCGCCGAACTTCACGCCCATCGACTGCAGCCACGAAATCAGTTCATGGCGCTTGAAATGGGTCGAGCCGTTGAAGGCCATATGCTCGGTGAAGTGGGCCAGGCCAAGCTGGTCCTCGTCTTCCAGTACGGAGCCGGCTTTTACCACCAGGCGCAGCTCCACGCGCTTTTGCGGGCGGCTGTTTTGCTGGATGTAATAAGTAAGGCCGTTGGCCAGCTTGCCGGTCCTGATCTGGGGATCGAGCGGCAGCAGCGTTGCTGGATCGGGGGCGGCAGAAGCCAGGAAAGAGCAGCAAGCCAACGCCGCTGCCAGGAGCAAATTTAGTAGTTTCATAACATAGTACGATACACCATAGCTTATCCTTAATGCTAGTATGCCAACCATGAATGCTCACCGCTCTGCAATCGCATGGCTGACCAGTTGGTGGCAGCTGCTGCAGTTCGCCGCACTGCTGCTGACGCGCGCCCTGGCGCCCTCCAGCTACCGGCGCGATAACCGGCGCATGCTGTCCGAACAGATCGTCGTTGCCACCACGGTCAACCTGGCCTGGTTCTCCGTGCTATGCGCGCTGATCAGCCTCGTCATCATCCGTATCGTCGTCGTCACCTCGGCCAGCTACGGCCTGTCGCGCTATGCGCTGGAAATGGTGGTGCGCGTGCTGGTGCTGGAACTGGTGCCGCTGACGGCGGCGCTGTTCGTGGCCCTGCGCACTACCCTGCCAGCCGGCGTCGAATTCGCGCAGCAAAGGCTGGCCGGGCACGCGCCCGATGCTCGGGCCGCCCTGCGCACCCAGTTCTATCCGCGCGCCGCCGCTGGCGTGTTCGCGGTCTGGATGCTGGCTGCCGTGAGCTGCCTGGTGACCCTGGTGCTGGCCTACCTGGTGATGTATGGCTTCACGCCATGGGCGCTGCCGGGCTACACGCGCGTGGTGGGACAGATTTTCAATCCGGCCGTGTGCATGATCCTGGTGCTGAAGGTAGTGTTTTTCAGTCTGGCGGTGGCGGTAATTCCGCTGGCCTCTTCCTACTACACCGGCGCTTCCAGCCCGCTGCGGCGCAGAGGCGTCGCGCATGGGTTGGCCGACATGGTGCGCATGTTCTCCGTAATCCTGGTGGTGGAAGCGGCATCCCTGATGGGCAATTATTATTGACGATATGAGCGAAACGACTCCCCCAACTTCCGGTCCCGAGCCGGCGCCGATCCACAACGCGGAAGCCAAGGCCGTGGCCCTGCTGGTGCTATTGGTCGCCCTGGTGCTTGGCGCGATCCTGTACCTGATGTACGCACGCGGCGCCTTCGAGCCGACGCAGCGGCTCGTGCTGACGGCCGACGATTCGGAAGGCGTAGCGGTCGGCATGGACGTGACCTTCGCCGGCTTCCCGATAGGACGCGTGCAGCGCATCGAACTGGCGCCGGACGGCAAGGCGCGCATACTGGTCGACGTGCCCAGCAAGGACGCGCACTGGCTGCGTACCACCAGCATCTTCACGCTGGAAAAGAGCCTGGTGGGCGGCGCCAAGCTGCGCGCCTTCACCGGCATCCCGGCCGACCCGCCGCTGCCGCCCGATGCCGAGCGCGCGCTGCTGGTAGGTGATATGGCAGCCGAAATCCCGCGCCTTCTGCAATCGGCCAAGGACTTGCTGAACAACCTGGCGGCACTGACGGCCGAAGAATCGCCCCTCGGCGCCAGCCTGCGCAACGTACAGGGTGTCACCGAAAAACTGAATGGACCTGGCGGCGCGCTCGGCGTGCTGGCAGGCGAAGACCAGAAGGCGCGCGAACTGCTGCGCAACGCCAACTCGCTGGTGGTCAAGGCCGACAGCCTGGTAGGCAATGCCGACAAACGCGTGTTTGGCGAAAAAGGCCTGGCCAACGACACCCAAGCCGCGGTGCAGCAGCTGAACGCCCTGCTGGCCGACGCGCGCAATTCGCTGAAGAAGCTGGATGCGGTGCTGGTGGAAGCGCAAGCCGTCGGCGCCAACACGCGCGCCGCCACTGAAGACCTCAGCACCCTGCGCGCCGAAGTCGACGCCAACTTGCGCAAGGTAGAACAGATGATCAATGAGCTGAACCGCAAATGGCCGTTCAAGCGCAGCGAACCGGAGATCAGGCTGCCATGACAATGACGAGAATCGCCGCAGTATTCGCCGCAGCACTGCTCACCGCCTGCAGCAGCGGCCCGCGCGTGCCGGACTGGCAGTTGAACGCCGCCGGAGCGACCGAGCGCGCCACTTCCGCCTACATGGAGGGGAAGACTGCAGTCGCCGAACGCGAATTCGGCCTGGCACGCAACCAGGTAGGCAGCACCGCCCAGCCTGCGCTGGCGATCCGCGTTGAGTTGCTGCGTTGCGCAGTCCAAGTGGCCGCGCTGGTGTTCGAGGACTGTTCCGGCTTCACGCCGCTGCAGCCCGATGCTTCAGCGGCCGACCTGGCCTACGCACGCTACCTCGCAGGCCGCGCCACCCCAGCCGACACGGCCCTGCTGCCCGAACCGCAACGCGCCGTTGCCGGTGCCGCCAGCGACAGCGCCGCCGCGTCGGCCACCGCCGCCATCAACGACCCGCTATCGCGCATGGTTGCCGCCGGCGCCCTGATGCGCGCCAACCGCGCCACGCCCGAACTGGTGACGACGGCCATCAACACCGCCTCCGCCCAAGGCTGGCGCCGTGCCGTGCTGGCGTGGCTGAACGTCCAGCTCCAGCGCGCCGAACAAGCCGGCGACAGCGCCGAAGCCGAGCGCCTGCGCCGCCGCATCAAGCTCGCCACCACCCCATAACAGCCGAGGCCGTGTCACACCCTGGGGTCACACCCCAAGTGTGACACGGCCTCAACGTTAGGCATGCATGAGTGCGTGTCTCGTTTCGGGTGTGACCCCATGGTGGGACACGAGCTCGAGCAAATGCACGGATGAGAGCGTGTCACACTTGGGGTGTGACCCCATGGTGTGACACGGGCTCAGCCGGCGGCTTTGGCGGCGGCTTCGCGGAGCTTGTCTTTTTTGCTCTTGCGCTTGCCTTTGATGCCGCCGGTGCCGTCGTTGGCGCCGGGAGGTAGCGGCTTGGCTTCGGTCGTGGGTTCGAAGCCGGCCAGGCGTTCGCGCGGGACGCGGACGTTCTGGCGCTTTTCTATCAGGCGGAAGTGCTGCTCGGCGTCGGGGGTGATGAAGCTGACTGCCAGGCCGGAGGCGCCGGCGCGTCCGGTGCGGCCGATGCGGTGGGTGTAGTCGGCCGGTGACCGCGGCAGGTCGTAGTTGACCACCACGGGCAGCTGCGCGATGTCGATGCCGCGCGCTGCCACGTCGGTGGCGACCAGTACTTTCAGTTTGCCTTCGCGGAAGTCGTTCAGCACCGAGGTCCGGGCGCCCTGGCTGAAATCGCCGTGGAAGGCTTCCGCTGCCACGCCGCCGCGGCGCAGCTTGTCGGCCACGTGTTCGGAGGCATATTTGGTGGCGACGAAGACCAGCACCTGGCGCCAGCCCTCTTCTTTCAGCAGGATGCGCAGCAGCGAGGTGCGCTGCGCCTGGTCGACTTCAATCGCGCGCTGGGTGATGTCGGGCGTATGCGCGGCTTCGTCGAGCGTGGCCACGCGCACCGGCTCGTGCAGCAGCTTGTCGGCCAGCGCTTGCACCGCCGGCGGGAAGGTGGCGGAGAAGAACAGGTTCTGGCGGCGCGTCGGCAACAGGGCCATGATGCGGGCAATTTCGTCGGCGAAGCCCATGTCCAGCAGCTTGTCCGCTTCATCCAGCACCAGTACCGACGTGCCATCCAGCTTGAGCGCATTGTGCTCGACCAGGTCGAGCAGGCGGCCAGGGGTGGCAACCATGATGTCGGTGCCGCCGCGCAGCGCCATCATCTGCGGGTTGATCGAGACACCGCCAAAGGCGATCGAGACCTTGACCGGCGATGGCAGGTGCGATGCCAGCCCGCGCAAGGTTTCACCCACCTGCGCGGCCAGTTCGCGCGTTGGCGCCAGCACCAGCGCGTACAGCTTGCGCTGGCCTGCGCCCTGGCGGCCCGACTCCAGCAGGGCATTCAGCAACGGCAGCGCGAATGCGGCCGTCTTGCCGGAACCGGTTTGCGCCTGTCCCAGCACGTCGGCGCCGCGCAAGGCGGGCGGGATGGCGGCGGACTGGATGGCGGTGGGGGTGCTGAAGCCGGTCTCGGTGATGGCGTTGAGTATTGCGGGCGCGAGGCCCAGGCTGGTAAATGTCATGGCGTGCTTCGTGTGGATAAGCCGGCAGTATACCTTGCACCGGATTTCGTGCGACTATACGTTTGCTATCAATCTACCAACATTACTTCAAATACTTTCAGAAGCATGATCAACTGGGACGCCCACATCTGCCTGCCCCAGCATCCGCAGGCGGACTTTTCACCTCTTGGCCAACTCCATTCCGCTGGCGTGAACTACGTGTCGATCAATGTGGGCGCCGACATGAATCCGGTGTCGCAGGTGATGTCAGTGATCGCAGGTTACCGTGCCACCATTGCCGCCCACCCTGAACGCTATCGGCTGGTGTCGGGCGTGGATGAAGTGATCCAGGCCGCTGCGGACGGCGTGCTGGCCATCGGCTTCGACCTTGAAGGCGCGATGCCGCTGATGGAGCAGCCGGAAATGGCCGACCTGTATGCCCGCCTGGGCGTGCGCCAAATGCTGTTCTCCTATAACCGCAACAACAACGTGGCGGATGGCTGCCACGACATGGCGCGCGGCCTGACGCGCCTGGGCCATCGGGTGTTAAAAGCGGTCAACGACGCCGGCATCATCGTCGATTGTTCCCACACCGGCCGCCTGTGCAGCCTGGAAATCATGTCCGCATCGAGCAAGCCGGTAGTGTTCAGCCACGCCAACCCGTTCGCGCTGGTGCCGCACGGGCGCAATGTGACCGATGAACAGATCCAGGCTTGCGCTGCCACTGGCGGCGTGGTGTGCGTGTCGGGCCTTTCCTGGTTCCTGGGCAGCGAACAGCCGACGGCGGCCGACGTGGCGCGCCATGTGGCCTACGTGGCGGACCTGGTGGGCGTGGCGCATGCCGGGGTTGGCCTCGATATCTGCTTCTCCGAGAAAGACCTGGACGATACGCCACCCGGCGGCTTCAATCCCGGCTGGTGGTGGCCGGAATCGGCCGGCTATCGCGCCGGCCGCTTGCCTTCGTTCGTGCCGATCTATGCCTGGAGATCGCTGCCGCTTGAATTGCGCAAGCTGGGCATGGCGCCCAACGAGATCGAGCAAGTCCTGGGCCGCAACATGCTGCGTGTGGCGCGCGAGACCTGGTTAGCCTGAGAACCGGACCGTATTGCGCCCCGCCTTTTTGGCGCGGTACAGGGCCTTGTCGACGCTGGCCATGAGCGACTCGGCATTTTCTGCATCGTCGGGATAAACGGCCACGCCAATACTCGTGTCCAGGTTGACTTCATGTCCTTGCAAGTAGAACGGCTCTTTCAGTGCCGCAAACACTTGTTCGACGAGCTTGGATATGCTCGCCTCATCATCCTGCAGCGGAACAATGAAAGCAAATTCATCGCCGCCGAGCCGGCCCAGAACATAACGCGCAGGATTGCGCTGCCCTAACCGGCGAGCTACTTGTTGCAGGCATTCGTCACCGACGTTGTGGCCCAACACCACGTTGACGTTCTTGAACCAATCCAGGTCGAGGAACAGCAAGGCCACTTTGTGGCGATACACGGCATTTTCCGCAATGGCGTTTTGCAGCGCGGCCAGGAACAGTACGCGATTGGGCAAGCCGGTGAGGTTATCGAACAGCGCGACCGGAATGCCATAGTCCCGCAGCCGGGCGCGCATCAGGTTCGCCTCGATCGTATTGTGAACACGTGCCAGGACTTCGAGCTTATCGAAAGGCTTGCCGACGAAATCCCTGGCACCTCCCTTCAAGGCTCGAAAGCGTTCGTCGGGATCGGCGGTCATTGCCAGCACCGGCAGGTCGCCGTCATGCGCAATCTCCCCGCATGCGTCAACCAGGCCAAGCAGGATAAGATTGAATCGGTGTTCCTTTTGCAGCTTGATGGCCGACTGCGGTTCCCTGGTAGACATGACAAAGGTGTAGCCGGCGTTCCCAAGGATGGTTTCCAGCCGCTGTATGTCCGCATCCAGTTCGTCGACAATGAGGATCCTGGCATCACGGATCGCCGAAGCGGGAATCATGGCTTTACATCCCGACGTCGCCGTATGGCCCCGCCAGCACCACGACATAACCTTCCGGATCGCGCAGCCACAACTCCCGGTGCTGCGCGTTGCTGTTTTCCTTCGGCCCTTCCAGAACCGTGGCACCGGCCGCGGTGGCGCGCTCGACCGCATCGTCGAAATCGTCGGTCCAGAACCACAACAGCGCGCCGTTGCCATACGGGCGCTGTTCGGGATTGCCGATGTGGGGATGATGATGGGCGTCCCAGCGGTGCAGCTGCAGCACCATGCGGCCGTCGTGCAGCAGCTGCTCATATTCGTTGCCGCCATGTCCGCTCTGCAGGCCGAGGGCTTTCTGGTACCAGCGGCTGGTCGCTTCGACGTTGCTGACAGCAATTAAAGGTTGCGCTTGCATATCACCCTCCCCTTTTGCTCAACGGAGGAACAGCATACCACTGCACGACACCCCATGCGAACTCGGGAACGACGAACAACCACACCAGCGGCAGGCCGCCGCCCGCGAGCGTCCACGCAAACCAAGTGCTGAACATGAAACGCGCAGTGCCGTCGTAAGTGGCAAACTTCGGCTGCGGGTCGCGCAGGCGCAGCCAGGACCACACCAGCACGATGCTGCCCATCATGCAGGCGAACAGGATGTGGAGGGCGCCGAAGGCCGGCAGCGGTGCGCCGCCCAACGCCTGGTTCAGCGCTGAGAGGTTGCCGTGCGCGATGGCGAAGGTCCATGGAGTGGCAAAAGGTGCTGTGAGCAGCAGGTCGTAGGTGGCGCTGGCGCGCACCAGTTTCTGGATATTTAAAGTTTTCATGTTGCGCAGCTTAAACCTTGGAGTACACTCCATGGTCAAGCACTTTTTGAGGAGCGGCAGCATGCAGATCGGTGAACTGGCCGAGGCCACAGGCCTCAGCCGCGATACCTTGCGTTACTACGAGAAGCGTGGCTTGCTGGCGGCGCGCCGCAGCGGCAACGGTTACCGCGACTATCCCGAGGAAGCGGCGGATTTGCTGCGCTACATCCGCCTGGCGCAGACGCTTGGCTTCACGCTGCAGGAAATCGAGGCTGACCTGCCCCTGCTGGCGGCGCCGGCGCGCGACGGCGCGGCCACGGCGGCGGCGGTACACGCGGCCCTGCAGGCCAAGATGGCCGAGATCGACCGCCGCATCGGCGGCTTGCAGGAACTGCGCGGCGAGCTGGCGCGCCGCCTCGGCGCCCAAATCGAGGACTGCCCGCTGCGCGCCGGCGCAACATCGGCAATGGCCTAGCCGTTATAGGCTTTACGCAGCGCGGCCAGGTCCATTTTCTTCATCGTCATGATTGCGGTCATGGCGCGGCCGGCCTTCTCGCGGTCGGGGTCGAGCAGCATCTGCTGGACTTCGCGCGGGAAGACTTGCCAGCTCACGCCGTATTTATCCTTCAGCCAGCCGCACACCTGGGCGGCCGGGTCGCCGCCGTTACACAGCTTGTCCCAGTAATAGTCGATTTCTTCCTGCGTATCGCAAGGCACTTGCATCGAAATCGCTTCATTGAACTTGAACAGCGGGCCGCCGTTCAGGGTGGCGAAGGGCTGTCCATTCAGCTCGAAGCCAACTGCCAGCACGCTGCCGGCCGGACGTCCGTGGGTTTCCTTGCCGGCTTCGGTGTAGTGGCTGATTTCCGTGATCTTGCTGTTCTTGAAGATGCCGACGTAATAGCGGGCTGCTTCTTCGGCCTGGCTGTCGAACCACAGGCATGGGGTGATCTTTTGCATGGTCGTCTCCTGTTCGGGGTTGTCCTGTCCTGACGACGGTTGGCACAACGGGAAATCGACATCCGGCGCCAAATATTTATACTGGCGTATGGTCAGCGCCACCTTCCGTTTCTATGAAGAACTAAACGACTTCCTGCCGCGCGAGCGCCGCAAGGTTGAGTTCACTGTTCCGTGCG
>JBCNOP010000079.1:0-20080 GCA_039593775.1 Pseudoduganella sp. | reverse complement strand
CCTGCGCCGTGATCGGCGGCTGGCTTGGCCTGCGCAATGTCCTGAATCACCCCCCACTGCAAACGCTGCGAGAGGCGTAAGGCAGAGTCCGTGTCACACCTTGGGGTCACACCCCAAGTGTGACACGGGCTGGGCCGTTAGGCCGCAAGGGGAGGGGCGTGCTGGCGCAGGAATTCGGCGTAAGGGGTTGGCTGGATGTCGAGCAGGGCCGGTTCGACCTCGAACAGCGCCCAGTAATAGGTTTCCAGCCCTTTGCATACCTGCGGCGCCTTGCAATAGCGATGCCAGTGCTGGCCCACTTCATCCGAATACATGCCATCCGGCGGGAAGAACGGCAGCATGCGCTTTTCTTCCAGCGCTTCCACCAGCGAATGCGGGGCGCCGCTGTCGCGCGCCATTTCCACCTGCGATTCGTAGCCGCGTTCCGTTTCGACCACCATCAACTGCGCCGAGCCGTCGGCCTTGAAGAACAGGATGCCGCTCGGGCTGGGGAAGGGGTAATGCTCGACGAAGCCGTGCTCCTGGTACAACTGCTGCACAACCTTCGCCAGCGCACCACAGCGCAGGAAGCTGAATTCATGCAGCACCAGCATGTCCAGCAGGGTTTCCGATTGCTCCTGGAAGAATGCCTTCTGCAGCGCCGCCACTTCCTCTTCCAGCCGGTCCAGCGCATCGTCCGCGCTTTTCTTGATATAGCGGTCGATCAGGCCTCGGTTGAAGGCGTCCACCGCGATCTTTTCATCGGCCTGGCCGGTGAACAGGATCTTCTTGCAGGGCAGGTGCTGGATCGCCTGGCAAAATGCGACGCCATTCATTTGCGGCATCGAATAGTCGACCACCAGCACGGAAGGAATCAGAAAACGCTGGCGCTGGCCCGAAATCCGGTAAATCTGCTCCAGGTCCACCGCCACGTTGCGCTGCTCGGCCGACTGGTTCGGATTGTCGAAATCCACCTGCAGCGGCAGTTCGCTGCTGCGGGCATTGGCTTTGAACCACTCCAGGGCTTGCAGCGGGTCGTGGAAGCATACGCTTGCCTGCATCGGATCGAGCTGGAATACCAGACTGTGAAGAAAGGTATCGCTGTCGTCCACCAGGACGGTCATGGTTGGGTGGGCGTAAACGGGCAGTTTCATGGTTCAACGGCTTGCTTGTAAGGGGAATTCAAGCACAAAGATAGCATATGCGTGCTCGCGGGAGACACAATGTAGTTTCGCTTCCCACGCATGCATCACCTGGCGGCACAGTGCCAGGCCGATGCCGGCACCATTATGCTCTGGATAAGTAAAGAATCGTTGGAAAATCATCGGCAGGTGGCGCGGTGCAATTCCGCAGCCGGTATCGATCACCAGGACGCGCGGCACAGGCCTGGCGCCGTCGATGACGATCCTGACCCGGCCCTTGCCTGCGCGTTGCACTGCTTGCATGGCATTGCGCAGCAGGTTCAGGAGCAGCATGATGGCCAGCTCATTCTGCCCTCCGAAGCGGAAATCGCTGCGCACCTGCAGCGCGACGAGCTGGCGCTGGGCTTCGCCCGTGAAAGGGTAACGGCGTAGTGCCGATTCCACCGTATCGAGCATCGAAACGGTTTCGTGCGGGTCCAGCTTCTGCCGCACGGCCTGTGCGCTAAGCAGGAACAGGTCGATCATGTGGTTCATATGCCGTACTTCGTACTGCATGCGCCCCAGCGCCTGGCGCATCACCGGATTATCCTGTCCGGAACGCTGCTGCATGCGCGACATGCCGCGCACATTGGCGTCCAGGCTGGCCAGTGGAGTGCGCATTTCGTGCGCGACCGCGCCCAGGCCTTCGCCCAGGCCTTCCAGCTTTTCCTCTTCCAGCGCCTTGCGGCTTTGGGAGAACACCCACATCCATCCGGCCAGGAACAGCTGCACCGGCAGCAGTTGCAGCACTTCCGTCGAGATCAGCACACTGCTGGCTCCCAATGCAACCGCTAGCAGCACGGCGGCGAAAATGCCGATGGCGCCCGCGCGCAAGGCGAGGCGGCCGTCGAAATGGAACAGCGCCACCAGCATCACCAACATCACCTGGGACCAGGTGACGTTAGCGTGGTTCATCAGGAACATGAAGGTGCAGAAAAATGGCAGCTCATAAGTCACCAGCACCAGGGTGTAGCGATCGCGTACACGCGGCGATTGCCGGCGCGCCAGCAGGCCGCCTATCCCGAGCGCGGTTCCGATCGCGCGTGCAGCCAGGCTTTCGTAAGGCTGCGGCACCAGCCAGCCGAAAATTGCGTAATACAGGGGAAAGCAGATGATTCCGAGCCAGCTCAGTGCAGCCAGGCGCAGGTCGGCGATTTCCTCGGCACTGCGGGCACGCAGGCGGGTTCGGATAAGGCGTCGGATCATCCGGCAATAATGGCGGTTTGTTAGCGCATTTTGCGCAGAATCAGCACTATGCTTGATCCACATCAATACGTCCATGCGCTATCATTGCTTTATGAATGATGAAGCACGCACCCTTTATGACGTCATCGGCGGCGAAACCAAGCTGCGCGAGATGGTTGACCGTTTTTACGACCTGATGGAACTGGAGCCGGAATTCTCCGGCATCCGCGCCATGCACCCGCCCAGCACCGACGGCTCGCGCGACAAGCTGTTCTGGTTCCTCAGCGGCTGGATGGGCGGGCCGGACCTGTTTATTGAACGCTTCGGCCATCCGCGCCTGCGCGCGCGCCATCTGCCTTTTGCTGTCGGTTCCAGTGAACGCGACCAATGGCTGCGCTGCATGGCCTGGGCGATGCAGGACGTCGGCATTGAAGAAAGCCTGCGCCTGCGGCTGATGGAATCCTTCTATCAAACCGCGGATTGGATGCGGAACAAGGCCGATTGATGGAGTTGACCATCCTGCTGGCGCTGGCCGCCGTCATCATCGTCCTGCAAATCGTCGCCCTGCTGCGCAGCCGCGGCGGCGATGTCGCCGACCAACTGGACCGGGTTGAGCGCGAAGTGCGCTTGCAGCTGCAGGCTACCGCGCAGGCACAGCGCCAGGAAATGGGCAATATGCTCGCGCAGTCGCACGCGGCCACTGTGCAGCAGCTGGAGACCATGCGCCGCCAGATCGAAGTGCTGACCGAGTCGAACACGCGCCGCCTGCTGGAAGTGCGCGTGGCGCTCGAGACCAAGATGCGCGAGCTGCAGGCCGATAACGGCGCGCGGCTGGAAGAGATGCGCAAGACAGTCGACGAAAAGCTGCACGAAACGCTGGAAACGCGCCTGACTGAATCGTTCCGCCAGGTGTCCGAACGCCTGGAGCGCGTGCACCAGGGCTTGGGCGAAATGCAGCAGCTGGCGCTGGGCGTCGGCGACCTGAAGCGCGTGCTGACCAATGTGAAGACGCGCGGCACCTGGGGCGAAGTGCAGCTGGAAATGCTGCTCGAGCAAATCCTCACGCCGGATCAATACGCCAAGAACGTCGAAACCATCCCCGGCACCAATGCCCGCGTCGAGTTCGCGCTCAAGCTGCCGGGCCAGAAGGAGGGCGGGGCGCCGGTCTGGATGCCGATCGACGCCAAGTTCCCGAAAGAGCAGTACGAACGCCTGCTGGATGCGGCCGACCGAGCCGATGCCGACGCAGTCGCCGCAGCGGCCCGCGAACTGGAGCGCGCCGTGCGCGGCGAAGCAAAAACCATCGCCGAAAAATACGTCTCGCCGCCGATGACAACCGATTTCGCCATCCTGTTCCTGCCGACCGAAGGCCTGTACGCGGAAGTGATGCGCCGCCCCGGCCTGGCCGATGAATTGCAACGCGTGAACCGCGTCAGTATCGCCGGCCCGTCCACGCTGACCGCGCTGCTGAACAGCCTGCAAATGGGCTTCCGCACGCTGGCGCTGGAAAAGCGTTCGTCCGAAGTCTGGCAAGTGCTGGGTGCCGTGAAGACCGAGTTCGCCAAGTTTGGCGACGTCCTCGCGGCGACCAAGAGTACGCTGGAACGCGCGGCCCGCAATATCGAATCGGCCGAAGTGCGCAGCCGCCAGATGGCCCGCAAGCTGAAGTCCGTCGAAGCGCTGCCCTCCGAAGAAGCCTTGCTCATGCTGGGCGCGGCCGACAGCGCCGATGCGGACACGGACAGCTCCACCTGAACGATGACACTCGCCGTCCGCCTCGCGCTAGTATTGCTGCTGACAGCAGCCGGCGCATGCGCCGGCGAACTTGAGCTCCCGGACGCAAGACCTGTCCTGCGCGTGCCACTTGATCTGGCGCCCGCACGCGACAGTTTCGGCCGTCTTCCAGCCGCACCCCAGCGCGAGACAGCCGTGGCGAGAGCAATGAATGAAGCGTGGAAGAAGGACGCCTCCGAAGCCAACCTGAAAGCCTGGTCCGAAGTGCTGGTCAAGTGCCAGCAAGCCACCAATCCCGCCTGGACCACGGCGCTAATGCGCAGCGAGCCGCAACAAGCCCACTGCTACCGTTACTGAGCGGGCTTGCAGCGGTAATATAGGGGGATCATGAAAAAATGGATCGCGCTCCTGCTGAGTTACCTCGCACTGGCGGTAGGCCCGGTATTGGCCAAGGATCTGAATGTCGTCTTCATTCCCAAGTCGCGGGACCAGGTCTTCTGGACCTTCATGCGGCAGGGAGTCGAGCGTGCAATGCGTGAGGACGGGCATGTCCAATTGACCTGGCGCGGCCCGGCGCACAATGACGACGTAGATTCGCAGATTGAGATCCTGCGCATTTATTCCAAACCGGGCGTCGACGCCATCATCATCGCCGCGACCGACCGCAGCCGCGTGGTCGCTTCGGTCGAGCAGGCGGCTGCGCTAGGGATCAAGGTCATTGCGGTGGATTCCGCATTGGACGGCAAGGCGCACACCAACTTCATCACCACCAACAATGTTGCGGCAGGCAGGATTGCCGCCGAACGCCTGGCCGGCCTGCTGAACCGTCAGGGCAAGGTGGCGATATTGCGCACCATCCCGGGCAGCGGATCGACAGAAGACCGGGCGGATGGCTTCATCGATTACATCAAGAAGAATGCACCGCGCATCAGGATTGTGGCCGACGAATATGGCGGCGGCACGCGCGGCAAAGCGGCACGCGGCGCTGCGCTAATGCTCGAAAAATACCCCGATCTCGACGGCATTTTCGCCGTCAATGAATCGACCAGCGATGGCATGCTACGGGCGCTGCGGCAAGCGGGCCTTGCCGGGAAGAAGAGATTTGTCGGCTTTGATACGACCGATTTTCTGCTGGATGGCTTGGCCAGGCAGGAAATTAACGGCTTGGTGGTGCAGGATCCGCGCCAGATGGGCTACCTCTCCATGAAAGCGGCGCTGGCGGCTGCGCGCGGCGCGGCCATGAAAGACCAGACCATCCTGACGGAAGCAGTCATGGTTACCCGCGACAACTACGGGAAACCAGAGATCCAGGCCTTGCTGGTCCCTTAAACCAGGCCCTCGAAAACGATTACGTCGACCAGGTCGCCCTCGGCCACGTGGCCTTGCTCGTCGTGCAGCACCACCATGCAGTTCGCTTCCGACATGGAGCGCAGGATGCCGGAGCCTTGCGAGCCGGTGATACGCACTTCGCGGGTGCCGTCCAATGCGGTGGACAGGACGCCGCGCTGGTACTCGGTGCGGCCAGGCTTTTTGCGGATTGCCTGCCCGGAACGCACGCGCAGCAACTGGTCACCGGGCGCGTCGGCCCCCATCATGCGCAGCAGGGCGTGGCGGGCGAAGAAGTAGAAGGTCACCATGACTGCCACCGGATTGCCCGGCAGGCCAAACAGATACGCACTGTGGCCGTTGGAACGGATGCGGCCGAAGGCCATCGGCCGCCCGGGACGCATGCCGATCTTCCAGAAATGCACATCGCCCAGCGTGGCCATGACCTGCTTGGTGTAATCGGCTGCGCCGACCGAGACGCCGCCGGAAGTGATCACGGCATCGGCGCATTCGCAGGCTGTGCGCAGCGCTTCCTCGAGCGATGCCGCATCGTCCTTGACGATGCCCATGTCGACGATATCGCAGCCAAGCCGCTGCAGCATGCCGAACAGGGTGTAGCGGTTGCTGTCGTAGACGCAGCCTTCGGCCAGCGGTTCGCCAATCGAACGCAGCTCGTCACCAGTGGAAAAAAAGGCCACGCGCAGGCGGCGCTGCACCGGCACTTCGGCCAGACCGAGCGATGCCAGCAGGCCCAGGTCGGCAGGGCGCAGTACTTTGCCTTTGCGCAGCGCCGGCGTGCCGGCGGCCAGGTCTTCCCCCTTGAAGCGGCGGTTGTCGCCGGTGCGCACGGTATTCGGCGCAATCGTCACGGCGACGTCGCTCAGGTCCGCCGCCAGTTCCTGCGGCAGCACGGTGTCGCAGCCCTCGGGCATGACGCCTCCAGTCATGATGCGCACGCATTCTCCTGGACCTGGCTTTAGCCCCGATGGCCGGCCGGCGTAGGCGGTGCCGATCACCTTCAGCGTAGTATTGCCGTCAGCTTTGAGTTGTGCGCCCGCAAACGCGAAGCCGTCCATGGCGGAGTTGTCGTGCGCGGGCACGTTGATCGGCGAGATCACGTCGGCCGCCAGCACGCGGTCCAGGGCGCTGCGCAGCGCTACTTTCTCGATGCCGCGCACCGGCTGGATGAAGTCGCGGATAATGCGCTGCGCATTGCGCACCGGCAGCGCATCCGGATCGTAACCGGACAGGCAGCTGGCGACGTCCTTCAGCGAGGGATTGGTTGCCGCGTCTTCCTCGTTTTGCAATTCGGTCAGCGTATTGATATTGCGGAAGGCGGCAGCATCGTTGAACAGCACTTCCGCCACCTTGATCGACTTGTACCAGCCATCCATTTTGCGCGAACCGGATTGCAGGTAATCGTCCAGCGCGGGCAGGGCGCTCTTGCGCACCAGGCAGAAAACCGGGTGCAGTTGCGTGCGCGTCTTGCCGTCTTCGTCGGTTTCCAGCGTGGCGGCGACGGCGAGGTCGGCGCCTTGTGCGTTCAGCGCGTCATACAGGCGCTGCGCCAGGTCGGACGGCAGGAAGGGCGAATCGCAGGGGGTCGTGAGCAGCAGGTCGGTCGTACAGTGGCGCAAGCCTGTTTGCAGCCCGGCCAATGGGCCTTCGTAGCCCTCCAGTTCGTCCGGCAGCACTTCCACGCCCAGCGCGCTGTAAGCGCCGATGTTGCGGTTGGCGTTGATGGTCACGCTGGCTACTTGCGGCGCAAGGCGCTGCAGTACGTGCGAGGCAAGCGTGCCGCCGCGAAATGGCTGCAAGCCTTTGTCCACGCGGCCCATGCGGGTGCCGCGGCCGCCGGCAAGGATCAATCCACTGATGTTTTGTTCCATTGCCAGCTTAGCCCCCGATATAAGACATTTCGACTTTGCGGTCGGCGCCCAGCGCCAGGCCTTCGGTATTGATGGTGCGCTGTTCGGAATAGCGGTCTCCGCGCACGCTCCACAATGCCCCGATGGCCGATGAAATTTCTGCGTCGCTGCGGCCTTCGCGCAGCAAGGCGCGCAGGTCGTGGCCGCGTGATGCGAACAGGCAGGTGTAAAGCTTGCCTTCGGTCGACAGGCGGGCGCGCGAGCAATCCTTGCAGAAGGCGTGCGTCACGCTGGAGATTACGCCAATTTCGCCGCCGCCATCAACATAGCGCCAGCGTTCGGCCGTTTCGCCGGTGTAGTTCGGGTCGACCGGCACCAGGGGCATTTCCGCACCGATCATGCGCACCACTTCCGCTGACGGTACCACGTCGCGCATATTCCAGCCGTTGGAGGTGCCAACGTCCATGAATTCAATGAAGCGCAGGATCGCTGGCGAACCTTTGAAGTGGCGTGCCATTGGCAGGATCTCCTGCTCGTTCATGCCGCGCTTGACCACCATGTTTACTTTGACCGGGCCCAGGCCGACGCTGTGCGCCACGTCGATGCCGTGCAGCACGTCTTCCACCGCGAAATCGACATCGTTCATGCGTTTGAAGGTGGCGTCGTCCAGCGCGTCCAGCGAGACGGTAACGCGTTGCAGGCCGGCATCCTTCAGCGACTGCGCCTTGCGAGCGAGCAGGGATCCATTGGTGGTCAGGGTCAGGTCGAGCGGCTTGCCGCTGGCCGTCCGCAGTTCAGCCAGCATGGCGACCAGCCGTTCCAGGTCTTTGCGCAGCAGTGGTTCGCCGCCGGTCAGGCGCAGCTTTTCGACGCCGTGTTCGACGAACAGGCGGGCAATGCGCGTGATCTCTTCAAACGTGAGCAGGGCGTTGTGCGGCAGGTATTGGTAATCCTTGTCGAACACTTCCTTCGGCATGCAGTAGACGCAGCGGAAGTTGCAGCGGTCGGTGATGGAGATGCGCAGGTCGTGCAGCGGACGGGCGAACCTGTCCCGCAGGCTGCCGGTGGGCGCCTCTAACGTTGCCGGGATGGCCGGCGCCAGGCTGCGGCCATCATTCAGGAGGATGATTTTTTCGGTCATGCTGGGTGTTCGGTTACACCCGGTACGATAGCACGATGCCAGCAATCGCACAGGCAACTAATACGCGGATGGTTCCTTGCTTGTACTGCATTAAGGCTATGGCGGCCGCAGAGGCGATTGCCACGGCTGGCCATTCCCAGGCGCTGGCTGGGTAGAAAACGTGAATTCCGAAAAATAATGCCAGGCTGGCAATAACACCCACCACCGCGGCAGAAATAGCGGTCAGCGGGGCGGTCATGCGGATATTGCCGCGCGTGGATTCGACTAGTGGACCACCTGCCAGGATAAAGAGGAAGGAGGGCACGAAAGTGAACCATGCCGCAACGGTGGCACCCAGCACGCCGGCCAGGGCAGGGTGTCCGGCAATGGCTTGCTGCGTCCAGGCGCCGACGAAGCCGACGAAGGCAACCACCATGATCAGCGGTCCAGGCGTGGTTTCGCCCAGCGCCAGGCCGTCCACCATCTGGGCTGGCGTCAGCCAGTGGAAATGTTCGACGCCACCCTGGTAGACGTAGGGCAGCACAGCATAGGCTCCGCCAAAGGTCATCATGGCGGCTTTGGTAAAGAACCAGCCCATTTGCGCCAGCGGCTTGTCGACCCCGAACATCCAGGCCAGCAGCAGCCAGCCGCCGGCCATCAGCACGATGCCGGTGACGGCGACGCGGGCCAGTCCGGCCCAACTGAAGCGGGCATGTGCTGGCGTTGGCGTGTCGTCGTCGATCAGGGCTGGGGCGTGCGAACGTTGCACGGAGGCCGGGCCGTGCGCTGCGCCGCCCAGCGCAAACAGGTCCGGGCGCAGGCGGCCGCCGATCCAGCCCAGCAGGGCGGCGCCAGCGACAATCGCCGGGAAAGGGAGCTTGATGAAGCTGATGGCGATGAAGGCGGCCAGTGCGATAGCCATGAGCGGCCGATTGCGCAAGGTGCGTTTGCCGATGCGCCAGGCTGCGGCCAGCACAATGGCCACTACGGCGGGCTTCATGCCGTACAGGATGCCGGCGATGGCTGGCACGCTGCCGAAAGCCATGTAGGCCCAGGAAAGGCCGATTAACAGTAATAGGGATGGGAGTACAAAAAGCACGCCTGCAATGACGCCGCCCAGGGTGCGGTGCATCAGCCAGCCGATGTAGATGGCGAGCTGCGTGGCCTCGGGACCGGGCAGCAGCATGCAGTAATTCAGGGCGTGCAGGAAACGATGTTCGGAAATCCAGCGGCGGCGCTCAACCAGCTCGGTGTGCATCAGGGCGATCTGGCCGGCCGGGCCACCAAAGCTGATAAAGCCCAGCTTGAGCCAATAGAGAAAGGCTTCCGACAATGGGACATGAAAAAGGGAAGCACTTGGCTTCCCTTTTTCGTCAGCTAAAGGCCGGTCAGCCATTCACCTTGGTTTCAACCTGCACCAGCGGTTCGCTGGCGACCGGTGGCAGCGGCTTGCGCTCGCGTGGCACGCGGATCGGCTGGGAGGTCGCGGCTGCTGCCGCGGCTTCCTGTGCGGCGCGTACTTTTGCCGGGTCGGTCACTGCCATCGACAGGCCGGCGGCGGCCAGCATGGCATCGACGTCAGCTTTGGCGGCGGCCGGTGCCGGTGCGGCTACAGGAGCCGGTGCTGGGGCTGCAACCGGAGCTGGAGCAGACGCTGGTGCAACTGGGGCTGGCGCCGGAGCGGCAGCAACAGGCGCGGCTGCGACTGGCTCGGCCGACGCCTGTGCGGCGGCTGGCTCAACCACGTCAGCGGCAACTTCTTCCGCGGTGGCCGGTTCGGCAGCAGCCGGAGCGGCTTCAGCGAATGGGAGCACGCCTTGTGGCGAAGCCGGCGCGGCGGCAACCGGTTCAGCGGCGGTCGGCTCAGCGGCTGGCGCAGCCACTGGCAGTTCCACAACAGCCGGCTGCACTGGAGCAGCAGCAACTGGAGCGGCTTCGACAGGCGCAGGGGCGGCCGGTGCAGCCACTGGAGCAGCAACGACAGGCTCGGCAACCGCTGGCGCCTCGACGGCAGCAGACGCAGCAGCACCCTCGGCGGCGGCAGCGCCGGCAGCCTCGGTGGAAGCAGGTTCAACGGCGAGAGCGGCAGGGGCAGCAGCTACGGCAGGGGCAGCAGGTGCAGCTTCGGCAGCGGCTGGGGCCACGGCAGGAGCGGTTTCACCTTCAGCTGGAGCAACGGTGAACGTTGCCTCGCTGACGCCTTCCGCACCTTCCACGCCCTCAGCGCCTTCGCGCTCACGACGATTACGGTTGCGGCCACCACGACGGCGACGACGGCGTGGCTCGTCGCCACCTTCCGCGCCTTCATGCTCTTCACCCTCGGGACCAGTGTTGGCTTTCACCAGCGCCGGAGTCTCAGGTGCGCCGGTGCCAGTGCCGACAGGACCGACGCCTGCTGCTGCCAATGCCAATTCCTCGGCCTTGGCTTCTGCTGGAGCTGGTTTCTCGGCACGTGGCTCACGCGGCTGGCGTGGCTGGCGCGGTTCACGCGGCTCGCGCTGCTCGCGTGGTTCACGTTCAGCACGCTGGCCCTGGGCTTGTGCTGCGCCTTCGGCGCCTTCGCGCTGCTCGCGTGGCTCACGCGGCTGGCGTGGTTCACGTGGCTCGCGCGGTTCACGCTGTTCGCGTGGCTTGCGGGCTTCGGCTGCCGGTTTGGCTTCCTCGGCGCCTGGACGGGTACCTGGTTCGCGGTCTTCACGCTCGCCACGGCCGCCTTTGCCGCCACGGTTACGGCCACGCTGGCCGCGATCCTTGCGGTCGCCGCGTTCTGCGTTGGCTGGCGCCTTGGTCACGATGACTGGCGCTTTCGGCTGCACTGGCTCTTCCTTGTCACCGCCGGTGAAGAAGGAGATCAGCTTGGCGAAGAAGCCTTTTTCAGCTGGGGCGGGAGCAGCAGCGCGTGGCGCGACGGCTGGCTTGGCAGCTTCCGGCTTGTGTTCCACCATCGGCGCTGGTTGCTCTGGAGTAATGGTCTTGACGACCGCTTCCTGGCGCGGCTTGGCTTCTTCCTTGTGGCGCTTGGAGAACGACATGTCGGTCTCGGCAGCTTCCGCCATGGTGTACGAAGCAGCGTGGTCTTCCAGGCGTGGATCGTCGTGCTTGATGCGTTCCAGCTTGTAGTGCGGGGTTTCCAGGTGCTTGTTCGGGATCAGGATCACGGTAATGCGGTGACGGGTCTCGATCTTCAGCACTTCGCCACGCTTCTCGTTCAGCAGGAAGGCAGCCACGTCGACTGGCACCTGCACGTGGATGGCGGCGGAATTTTCCTTCATCGCCTCTTCCTGGATGATGCGCAGCACCTGCAGGGCGGACGATTCGGTATCGCGGATGTGGCCGGTGCCCGAGCAGCGCGGGCAGGTCACGTGCGAGCCTTCCGACAGGGAAGGGCGCAGGCGCTGGCGCGACAGTTCCATCAGGCCGAAGCGGGAAATCTTGCCCATCTGGACGCGGGCACGGTCGTGGTGCAGCGCGTCTTTCAGGCGCTGCTCGACTTCGCGCTGGTTCTTCGACACTTCCATGTCGATGAAGTCGATCACGATCAGGCCGCCCAGGTCGCGCAGGCGCAGCTGGCGGGCCACTTCGTCGGCGGCTTCGCAGTTGGTGTGGAAGGCGGTGGTTTCGATGTCGGAGCCGCGGGTAGCGCGGGCCGAGTTGACGTCGATGGAAACCAGGGCTTCAGTGTGGTCGATCACGATGGCGCCGCCGGATGGCAGCGGCACGGTACGCGAGTACGCGGTTTCGATCTGGTGTTCGATCTGGAAGCGGGAGAACAGCGGCACGTCGTCGCTGTAGCGCTTCACGCGGTGCACCATGTCCGGCATCACGTGCGACATGAACTGGTGCGCCTGTTCGTAGATCTCGTCGGTATCGATCAGGATCTCGCCGATATCAGGCTGGAAGTAGTCGCGAATTGCGCGGATCACCAGGGAAGATTCCTGGTAGATCAGGAAGGCGCCGGAGGCTGCCTTGGAGGCGCCTTCGATCGCGCGCCACAGTTGCATGAGGTAGTTCAAGTCCCACTGCAGCTCTTCCACGGTACGGCCGATGCCGGCGGTACGGGCAATTACCGACATGCCTTGCGGCAGGTCCAGCTTGTCCATGGTTTCGCGCAGTTCCTGGCGTTCTTCGCCTTCCACACGGCGGGAAACACCACCACCGCGCGGGTTGTTCGGCATCAGGACCAGGTAGCGGCCAGCCAGCGAAATAAAGGAGGTCAGTGCCGCGCCTTTATTGCCGCGTTCTTCCTTCTCCACCTGCACCATGATTTCCTGGCCTTCGCGCAGCGCTTCCTTGACGGATGCATTGCGGACGTCGACGCCTTCGCGGAAATAGGAACGGGCAACTTCTTTAAAGGGGAGGAAGCCGTGGCGGTCTTCGCCGTAGCTGACGAAGCAAGCTTCGAGGGAGGGTTCGATTCGAGTGATGACGCCTTTGTAGATATTGGACTTGCGCTGCTCTCGTCCGGCGGTCTCGATGTCGATGTCGATCAATTTCTGACCGTCGACAATTGCTACGCGCAACTCCTCTTGCTGCGTAGCATTAAACAACATGCGTTTCATTTTTATTAACTCCGCGACCCTTGGGCCATGTCAAAGCCGCCTCCGTGGAGACGGCGAAGTACAAGGATATACGCGTGAATTAAGGAGGCTGTAGGGGAAAATGCCTCGTCATGCGACGGGCGCAAAGCGCTGCCGCCGCATTGGGCGCATGAAGCAAATCGTCATGCCGAGTTTGCGCACTGCGTGCAACATCATCCAACGGCCCGAGCGTTGCCGGGTGGCGGGAGAATGCAGGCGTGCGCACATCGTCGGGCCAGGGCATCTTGTATGGTGCCTTGGCGAAACGGCAAGCGTTATCCACTTCATCAACCAGCGAGCAACGACTGTAGTGCTTGCTCACCGGACTTATCCTAACAATCCAGCCAGTCTAATTCAGCACACGAGCGCTCGAGCCGATGGCAACAGTGGTTGCGACCCTGATCGGCGCACGAATGTGCGTATACAATTTTTTCCACCGAATTTGCGTTTGGCGGGGCCAGTGGATACGCCCCTGTGTAAAATGTACGTTTAATTCTTTACACGTGCAGCAATTTAAAAACTGCGGCAAAACGATTATATATTCAAAATGAAGGACTTAGAGAGAAATTCTGGGAAGCCGGGCCAAAACAAGCCGCAAAAAGCCGATTCCGCTTCCCCCCAACAGGTCCTGCCGCAAGCACAATTCGTCACAATCACTGAAGAAGAGGCCGGTCAGCGGATCGATAACTACCTGTTGCGTGTTTGCAAAGGTGTGCCGAAGAGTCACGTCTATCGTATCCTGCGCTCGGGCGAAGTCCGGGTCAACAAGGGGCGGATCGACCAGTTGTACCGCCTGAATGCCGGCGACCTGGTCCGTATCCCACCGATTCGCATTGCTGAAAAGCAAGAGACAACTGTTCCGGCCGCCGAATTCGAAGTCATTTTCGAAGACGCCAACCTGCTGGTGATCAACAAACCATGCGGCGTGGCCGTCCATGGAGGCTCGGGTGTTTCGTTTGGGGTGATCGAGCAACTGCGCGCTGCCCGCCCGGACGCCAAATTCCTGGAACTGGTGCATCGCCTGGACCGGGAAACCTCCGGCCTCCTGTTGATCGCCAAGAAACGTACGGCTCTTACCAACCTCCACGACCAGATGCGCGACGGCCTGACCGACAAGCGTTACCTGGCCCTGGCCGTTGGCGACTGGAAGAACAAGCGCCAGCACGTAAAGTTGGCATTACATAAATACACGCTGCCGGACGGCGAGCGTCGCGTGCGCGTGCAAGCCGACGGACAGGCTTCGCATACCGTATTCACCCTGCTGCAGAAATTCGACGGTTTTGCGCTGCTGGAAGCCGAGTTGAAGACTGGCCGTACCCACCAGATCCGGGTTCACCTGCAATCTTCGGGCTTCCCCATCGCAGGTGACGACAAATACGGCGATTTCGCATTGAACAAGGCGCTGCAGAAAGCGACGGAAAACCGCGGCGCGCTGAAGCGCATGTTCCTGCACGCCCACCAGATTACGTTTACCCACCCGGAAACGGGTAAGCCCATGACCCTGAATGCGCCTTTGGCCGCCGAATGCCAGCGATTCTTGGTAAGCTTGGGGAAACCATTGAATTGAGAAAAAAATAATGCCGCGCAAGCAATTTGACCTGATCGTCTTCGATTGGGATGGCACGCTCATGGATAGCACCGCCACTATCGTGAAGTGCATCCAGGCTGCCGCCAAGGATCTTGGCCTGCCAATTCCGAGCCGGGAGCAGGCCTCCCACGTCATTGGCCTGGGCATGGGGGAAGCCATGCAAGTCGCGATGCCCAATCTCGACCCGAAGGTCTATCCCCGCATCATGGAGCGCTACCGTTACCATTACCTGGCCAAGGACCACGAACTGACCATGTTCGATGGCGTGAATGAAATGTTGCAGGATTTGTCACAGCAAGGCTACTTCCTCGCCGTAGCCACAGGCAAGAGCCGCGTCGGGCTGAACCGCTCATTGAACGCAGCTGGCCTGCTGTCGACTTTCGACGCTACGCGCTGCGCCGATGAGACGTTCTCCAAGCCGCACCCGGCCATGCTGCAGGAACTGACCCGCGAGCTGGGCCAGGATTTGCGCCGTACCGTCATGATCGGGGATACCACGCATGACTTGATGATGGCGCAAAATGCCGGATCTTCCGGCATCGCCGTCGAATACGGCGCCCATCCTCTTGAGCAGCTCGCCGCCTGCAACCCGGTGTTTTCGGCGCGCACGGTGCCGCAGCTGCACCAGTGGCTGAACGAGAACGCGTGATGGATGCGGAAATCCTGGTGTGCGCTGCTGACATGCTGCTGGAAGGCGGGAAGGGCATCCGTTTCCCTCTGCGCGCCGGCGGGGAAGATACGACCGGCTTCGTGGTGCGCTACGGCGGCAAGGTGTACGGCTACCTGAACCGCTGCGCCCATGTGCCGATCGAACTCGACTGGGCCGAGGGCGAGTTCTTCGAATCCAGCGGCTTATATATTATGTGTTCCACACACGGCGCCATTTATATGCCTGAAAATGGCCAATGTGCCGGCGGCCCTTGCCGCGGCGGCCGTCTGCGCCCGATTGCCGTGACCGAGCGCGACGAAAACATCTACTGGCAGCCTGACGACTACGTGCGCCCACGACCATGAGTGATAACAACGAAAACAATAACAATCAGCCAGCCCCGCCTGCCGAGAACCCGCCCATCAAGTGGGAACGCGAGGTGCTGGAAAAACTGGTGTTCGCCACGCTGAAGGAACAGCGCGCCAACCGCCGCTGGAGCATCTTTTTCAAAGTGTCGACGCTGGCGATCATTTTCTTTGCCCTGGCCAGCTACTTCGGCGTCAACCTGATGGGCGGCGATGCCGAAGCCCTCGGCCGCCATACTGCCCTGATCGAGATCGAGGGCAGCATTGAATCCGAAGGCAGCGGCGCTGCCGATGTGGTGATCCCGGCATTGAACAAGGCCTTCTCCGATACGGGCTCGGTCGCCATCGTCCTGCACATCAACAGCCCGGGCGGCAGCGCCGTCCAGGCCGGCATGATCGTGGACGAAATCCGCCGCCTGCGCCACGGCTACCCGCAAAAGCCGCTGTACGTCGTGGTCGATGAAATCTGCGCCTCCGGCGGCTACTACATCGCCTCGGCCGCCGACAAAATCTACGTCAACAAAGCCAGCATCATCGGCTCGATCGGCGTGCTAATGGACGGCTTTGGCTTCACCGGCACCATGGAAAAGCTGGGCGTGGAGCGCCGCCTGCTGACCGCAGGCGAAAACAAGGGCTTCATGGATCCGTTCAGCCCGCAGTCGGACAAGCAGAAGCAGCACGCCCAGACCATGCTGAAGGAAATCCACGCGCAGTTCATCGACGTGGTGCGCACCGGCCGCGGCAAGCGCCTGAAGGAAACGCCGGACATGTTCTCCGGCCTGTACTGGACTGGCGCGCGTGCCATCGAGATGGGTCTGGCCGATGACCTGGGCAGCGTGGACAGCGTGGCGCGCGACGTGGTCAAAGCCGAGGATATCGTCGACTACACCCAGCATGAAAACTTGCCTGAGCGCGTGCTGAAGAAGTTCGGCGCAGCCGTTGGTTACGGCGCGATCAAGGCAGCAGCCGATGCGGCAAAGCCGAGCTTGCGCTGAGCCTTGGCCGCAAATGGCTCAGCAATTAACATTGACATTTTTGCTTGCCATTTCCCCGACGTGGACTATATTGACGGTGTAGTTCGATTCAAGGGGAGGGCGATTAGCAATCAATTCTTGAGGCAGACTACGCAGCCGCATTACGGATGCGGACTTGAGTGAATTCACATTCCTCGTCACTGTCTCTTTGGGAGGCAAGAGAACGGCGGCCCTTGGCCGCTGTTTTCGTTTCTGCATTCTGGTCTTCGGTTGAAAAGCCGCCTTGTACCAGCCATTCCAGCAGTTCAGCGCCCTGTTGGCGCCGCCACAACGCTTGTGGCATTACGCCTGCCTGGCCGCTCCAGCGCGCGACAGCCAACTTGGTTTCCAGCGAAGCGGCATGGGCCTGTGCCAACGACTTACGGTTGATGTAGAGCTTCATTGCTGAGATCTCCCAAAGAAATTCCTATAGCCCAGTCAGCAGATTCCTAATGCTATTTAAGTGTACCAACTCGACTGTCACGCCCTTTGATCTGCATCAATAGGAAGGCTTGCGGTAACGTAAATCCGGTAAAATCCCGCCCCATGAGTAAATTATCCCTGGACCGAATCCTGCAGTCGCAAGGCTTCGGCACCCGTAAATACTGCCGCGCCCTGATCGAAGACGGTGACGTTTCCATCGGTGGCGAAGTGCAGGACAACTATAAAGCGACTATCGAAACCGACGGCCTGGTGCTGGAGGTGTTTGGCGAAGAATGGGTCTATCGCGAACACCTTTATATCGCACTGTACAAGCCCTCCGACTACGAATGCTCCCGCAAGCCCAGCCATCATCCTGGCGTGCTGACCTTGCTTCCTGAGCAATTCACCTGGCGCGAAGTCCAGCCTGTTGGCCGCCTCGACCACGACACCACCGGCATGCTGCTGATGTCGGATGATGGCCCGTTCATTCATGCCCAGTCCTCTCCTAAGCGCCACGTGCCCAAGGTCTACCTTGCGACCACAGCCGAGCCAGTGACCGACGAACTCGTGGCCCAGATGCTGGCCGGCGTGCAGTTACATGATGAGCCGGCTCCTCTCGCCGCCGTCACCTGCATCAAGCGCGGCGAGAACCAGCTCGAGATCGTGCTGGAGCAGGGCAAGTACCACCAGGTCAAGCGCATGCTGGCGGCTGCCGGCAATCACTGCTCTGCACTGCATCGTTCCGCTATCGGCCAGCTGCAACTCGATTCGCTCGGCCTGCAGGAAGGCGAGTGGTGCTACCTCACTCCCGAGCAACTCGCGCTGCTGGCGCCGACCTGATCACTGCTTCTTCAACATGGCCGCATGCCCGGCGGCCATTTCCTGCTTGCTCAGGAAGCCATCTTTGTCTGCGTCCATTTTCGTGAACATCGATGCCGAGCCTTTGGCGTGCTCGTCGGCGGTGAGCATGCCATCTCCATCGGCATCGACGGCCTTGATCTTGTCTGCAGCAGGCATATCCGATTTCCTCGGCGCCTGGCCTGTCACTGCCTGGTGAGCCGCTGTGATTTCCGCCGCTGTGACCTTGCCATCATGGTTGGCATCCATTTTCCCGAACATCATCTTTGCCCCTGAAGCATGTTCGGCTGCTGACACCTTGCCATCATGGTCGGTATCCATTGACGCGAATTCCTTATCGACTTCAGGCCCGGCGATTGCCTGAACCGAAATCAGCGCTCCCGCGATCAAGCTGAGTGTTTTCATATTGACCTCCTAGCCGCTAACAATGCTGAGGATATTGCCGTCGACATCCTTGAACCATGCCACTTTCATGTGGCCGCCAACATGGATGTCGCCTTCAAGCGTCAGGCCCGGCATATCGTAGTGTTCGAACTTCACGCCGTGGGCCTTGAGTTTGGCGGCAACGGCCTCGATCTCGCTGCCAACGTTCCACATAACGGTGGTGGCTTTGTTGGTGCCCGCATATTGCGAGTGATAGACGTTGAGCTTGGTGGAGGCGCTGCGGAAGACCAAAACTTGTGCTTCCGGGCTGTCGAGTTTCTCCAGCCCAAGGATCTCCTCATAGAACCTGCCCGCAGCAGCCAGGTCTTTCACGGCAATCATCGCGATTGCATCTTTCTCTGCAAGCATGTCTGCCTCCAGCCTCCGATTGACCTATGGAGACTAGGCCTCGCAACGCACTGCGTCGGTTAGTTGTCGCACGCTGCCACGCGCAGCACGTGGCGGTCGAACAGGCGGTCGTGGAAGGGCAGGGCAATCACGTTGACGATCGGCTCGAGCACTGCGGCCAGTCCGCCGAAGGCGAGCGAGCCGGTGGCGGCGTACAGGGTAGCGAACGCTACCAGCGCGTGCATCAGGGTTTGCGATGCTTTCTCTGCAGCGACGAGTGCCAGCCGGCGAGCCGCAAAGCGGTGACGCAGCGCGTGCCAGGCACGTTCATGGAAAGGAAGCAGCACGACGTTGATCACCGGCTCCAGCACCGCAGCAAGGCCGCCGAAGGCCACTGAGCCGGTCAGCACGTACATCAGGCCAAACGCAATGCCCATGTGGGCGGTCACCTGGCTCATTTTCTTCGCTGCGATTGCCATGATCGAATTCCTTTACAGTTGAGCTAAATGGTAATGATTCGCATCTAAGAGGTAAAATTGATTATCTCTACCGATCCGATAGCATTCTCAAAATGAAACTCGCCACCCTCAAAGACGGCACCCGCGACGGCCAGCTGATCGTCGTTTCCCGCGACCTGAAGACTGCCGTGGTCGCCGATGGCATTGCCCGCAGCTTGCAGCGCGCGCTGGATGACTGGGCCTTTATTTCCCCGCAGCTCGATGACCTGTATCGCCAGCTCAACGAAGGCAGGGCCCGCCGCAGCTTCGATTTCGAACCGAACAACTGCATGGCCCCGCTGCCGCGCGCCTACCAGTGGGCTGATGGTTCCGCCTACGTCAACCACGTGGAACTGGTGCGCAAGGCGCGCAATGCCGAAATGCCGGCCTCATTCTGGGAAGACCCGCTGATGTACCAGGGCGGCAGCGACGATTTCATCGGCCCTTGCGACGACATCGAGTTGAAGCACGAAGAATGGGGCATCGACTTCGAGTCGGAGATCGCCGTCATTACCGACGACGTGCCAATGGGCGCTACGCCCGACCTGGCTTTCCAGCAGATTCGCCTGCTGGTGCTGGTCAACGACGTATCGCTGCGCAACCTGATCCCTGAGGAGCTGGCGAAGGGCTTCGGCTTCTTCCAGTCCAAGCCGGCCAGCAGCTTTTCTCCGGTGGCGGTGACGCCGGACGAACTGGGCGAGGCCTGGAAGGACGCCAAGGTCCATCTGCCGTTGCGCTCCACCTGGAACGGCAAGCTGGTTGGCCAGCCGAATGCCGGCGTGGACATGGTCTTCAACTTCGCCCAGTTGATCTCGCACCTGGTGAAGACCCGGAACGCGCGCGCCGGCACCATCGTCGGCTCGGGCACCGTATCCAACAAGGATGCGAAAAAGGGTTACTCCTGCATCGCCGAAAAGCGCTGCCTGGAAATGATCGCCGATGGCAA
>JBCNOP010000078.1:0-20871 GCA_039593775.1 Pseudoduganella sp. | reverse complement strand
GCGCCTATTGTGGTGTTGGTTGCGGTGTCACGGCGACGCCGCGTGCTGATGGTGGATTCGATATCGCTGGCGACGCCGCGCATCCGGCCAACCAGGGGCGCCTGTGCGTGAAAGGTTCGGCGCTGGGAGAAACCATCGGCCTGGAAGGCCGCCTGCTGTATCCGATGATGCGCGAGCGCCGCGGCGACGGATCGCTACAGCGCGTAGCCTGGGGCGAAGCGCTGGACCACGTTGCCGACAAGTGGCGCGCCATCATCGACGAGCATGGCCCGGATTCCGTGGCGTTCTATGTCTCCGGCCAGTTGCTGACCGAAGACTATTACGTCGCCAACAAGCTGGCGAAGGGATACATCGGCACCGCCAACATCGACACCAACTCGCGCCTGTGCATGTCGTCCGCAGTGGCCGGCCACAAGCGCGCCTTTGGTGAAGACGTCGTGCCGGTCAACTATGACGACATCGACCACGCCGACATGGTGGTGCTGGTCGGCTCCAACCTGGCATGGTGCCACCCGATCCTGTTCCAGCGCCTGACGCGCGCGAAGGAAGCGCGCCCCGATATGAAGATCGTGGTGGTCGATCCGCGCCGCACCGCAACTTGCGAACTGGCCGACCTGCACCTGCCGATCAAGCCCGGAACCGATGTCTGGCTGTTCAACGGTTTGCTCAGCTACCTGTCGCGCATCGGCGCGGTGGACCCGCAGTTTGTCGCTGCCCACACCAGCGGTCTTGAAGACGCGCTGGCGGTTGCCATGCTGACGCCGGAAGAAGTAGCGCGTGCCTGCCGGCTGAACCTGCAGGACCTGATGGAGTTCTACGAATCCTTCGCTGCTACTGCGAAAGTGATTACCGGCTTCTCGATGGGCGTCAACCAGTCCAGCGCCGGCACTGACAAGGTTAACAGCATCATCAACTGCCACCTGATTGGCGGACGCATCGGCAAGCAGGGCATGGGCCCGTTCTCCATCACCGGCCAGCCGAACGCCATGGGCGGCCGCGAAGTGGGCGGGCTGGCCAATATGCTGGCTGCGCATTTGGACCTGGACAACGTGGCCCATCGCGAGGCCGTGCAAACGTTCTGGGAATCGCCGCGCATCGCCTCGCGTCCCGGCCTGAAGGCAGTTGACCTGTTCGAAGCCATCGAGGCCGGAAAAGTGAAGGCCGTGTGGGTGATTGCCACCAATCCGGTGGTCAGCCTGCCGAATGCCGACCAGGTGCGCCGTGCGCTGGAGCGCTGCGAACTGGTCGTGGTATCAGACGTGGTGCGCGACACCGACACCAATGCCTATGCCGATGTCCTGCTGCCCGCGCTGGCATGGGGCGAGAAAGACGGCACGGTCACCAACTCGGAGCGCCGCATCTCTCGCCAGCGTGCCTTCTTGCCGGCACCGGGCGAGGCGAGGGCAGACTGGCTGATCCTGTCGCAGTTCGCATTGCGCATGGGCTACGACGGCTTCGGCTACGCCAGCGCCGCCGAGATCTTCACCGAGCACGCCCGCCTGAGCGCCTGGCGCAACAGCGACAGCGAACTGCCGCGCGCCTTCAACATCGGCGCCCTCGCCACGCTCGGCGAATCGGCCTACGATGCGCTCACACCGACCCAATGGCCCGCCATTGCCACAACTGGCGCGGTGCCGGCCGAACGCCCATTCGCCGATGGGCGCTTCTCGCACGCTGATGGCCGCGCGCGTTTCGTCGCCACTGTGCCGCGCGCGCCAGCCAATCTGCCTGACGGCGAATTCCCGATCACCCTCAATACCGGCCGAGTGCGCGACCAGTGGCACACCATGACCCGCACTGGCCGCGCACCGAAGCTGGCCGACCACATTCCAGAATCCTTCATCGACATGCACCCGCAGGACGCCCTGCTGTGCGGTGTGAAGGAAGGCGAGTTGGCGCGCATCACCAGCCAATGGGGCAGCATGATCGCCCGCGTCCAGCATGGCGGCGGCATTGCACGTGGCAACGCCTTTGTGCCTATCCACTGGAACAACCAGACCGCCTCCGATGCCCGCGTCGGCGCCGTGGTGAATCCGGTGGTAGACCCGGTTTCCGGCGAACCCGAATTCAAGCACACGCCAGTCATGATCGACCGCTTCCCGGTCAAATGGCACGGCTTCATCCTGAGCCGCGACGCGCTGCAGCTCGACGCACTGGCCTACTGGACCAAAGTCCAAGGCAAAGACTTCCAGCGCTACGAACTGGCCGGCCGCAACGTCATCGAAGACTTCGGCGCCTGGGCGCGCCAACTGCTGGGCATCAGCGACGATGACGCCGACTGGCTCGAATACGCCGACCGCAGCTCCGGCGTGTTCCGCGCAGTGCACCTGGTTGACGACCGCATCGCGCAATGCATCTTCATCTCGGCTCGGCCCGACCTGCCGGCCCGTCAATGGCTGGCCAGCCTGTTCGACAAGCCGCAGCTGGAACTCGCAGACCGCGCCGCGCTGCTGGCCGGCCGTCCAATTGCAGCAGGCGCCGACACTGGTCCAACCGTGTGTTCCTGCTTTGGCGTTGGCCGCAACACCATCTGCCAAGCCATCCGTGAGCGGAACCTGACCACGCCTTCGCAAATTACTGCCTGCGTGAAAGCCGGCGGCAACTGCGGATCCTGTGTGCCTGAGCTGAAGAAACTGCTGAGCGAGATCCGGGTGGAGGAAACCGCGTAAAACCTGCCTGTGGTAGAGTTGTCATGGGGGTTCATCATGAGTATCCGTGACAACTTTACCTACACGGACATGGATGAGTGGCTCAACGAGAAACGGGTCACCGAAATTGAATGTCTGGTGCCGGACCTGACCGGCGTAGCGCGCGGCAAGATACTGCCGAGGGCTAAATTCACCGAAGAACGGGGCATGCGCATCCCGGAAGCGGTGCTCGGCATGACGGTTACCGGCAACTCTCCGCAAGACGATGCCGCTTACGACCGCGCCATCTCGCCAACAGACCGCGACATGGTCTTGAAGGCCGACCCCACCACGATCACAATGGTGCCCTGGGCCACCGATCCCACCGCGCAAGTCATCCACGATTGCTACTTCGCCGACGGCCGCCTGGTAGATTTCGCGCCGCGCTCCGTGTTGCGCCGCGTACTCAAGCTTTATGAAGAAAAAGGCTGGTGCCCCATCGTCGCACCGGAACTCGAGTTCTACCTGACCGACAAGAACTCCGATCCCGACTTGCCGCTCAGGGCGCCCATCGGCCGCAGCGGCCGCGCCGAAACCAGCCGCCAGGTCTACAGTATCGACGCCGTCAACGAATTCGACCCGCTGTTCGAGGACATCTACGATTACTGCGACATGATGGGCCTGGACGTTGACACGTTGATCCACGAAATCGGCGCCGGCCAGATGGAGATTAACTTCCTGCATGGCGAACCGCTGGGCCTTGCCGACAATGTGTTCTACTTCAAGCGTACCTTGCGCGAGGCAGCCATCAAGCACCACATGTACGCCACCTTCATGGCCAAGCCGATGGCTGGCGAGCCAGGATCGGCCATGCACGTGCACCAGAGCGTGCTCGATTGTCACACGCGCAAGAACATCTTCAGTGATGCCGACGGTGCTCCTTCTCCGCTGTTCAAGTTCTACATCGGCGGCCTGCAGCGCTACATGCCAGCCGCGCTGGCCATTGCCGCGCCTTACGTCAATTCCTACCGCCGCCTGGTACGCCATACGGCAGCGCCAATCAACATCCAATGGGGCACGGATAACCGAACCGTTGGTTTCCGCGTGCCGGAATCTGGCGTGCAAGACCGCCGCGTAGAGAACCGCATCATTGGCGCCGACGCCAATCCCTACCTCGCACTGGCGGTGACGCTTGCCTGTGGCTATCTTGGGATGACCGAACAGATCGAACCCACGGCCCCGACTTCAGGCAGTGCCTACGAATTGAAATATGAGCTGCCGCAAGGCCTGCCCGAAGCACTGCGCGCCCTGAGGGCGGAGGGGAAATTGCACCAGGTGCTGGGCGAACGCTTCATCGATGTCTACGCCGCTGTGAAAGAACTCGAACACCAGGAATTCATGCGCGTGATCAGCCCTTGGGAACGCGAGCATTTGCTCCTGCACGTATAGGCCAACTATGAACTTCAACTTTTTTGCCTCCGAGATTTCCGCCACGCCAGTGGACGGCATTTGGACAGTAGGATTTTCCGACCCTTCGCACGATACCTACTTCCTCGTTCAACGCGACGTCGACAATGTGATGGGACAGGAAGGCTTGAACATCCATTACGTTGAATTTGAAGACCAGTCGAAAGCCTGTTACGGCGGCATCGAACGCGTCCAGATACTGCGGGACGCGGTGCGATTTCGCCTGACTTCAGCTGGGACAGATCGCATTGGACTGTCGGAGATTGCCGTTTCGTTCACGTTGAGCAAACCGGCGCTGGCCGCAATGTCCGAAGCCCTGGCGCACATCGTCGAACATGGGCGTGTTGAAGTAATTTGAACTCCCTGTTATATTTTCGCCTGTCGGAAAAGGCAGACTTGGTTTGGTAAGCCCAAGTCCTTTCGGTAACGAAAGCTCTGGTCTTTGGCCCTTGCATGAGATCCCCACGACGAATATTTGACGCCGCCTGGCGTCCAATTGTTCGTCCGCGCGGAATCCGAGCTTGGGAACGCTCCGGTCGAACATCGACAAAGGAGCCTAGACAATGCATATCCCTCGTATCAAATCCCATGACGTCCTGATCGCCGGCGCCGGCCCTGTTGGCCTGTTCCTCGCCTGTGAGCTGCGTCTCGCCGGTTGCTCAGTGCTCGTACTCGAGCAGGCGCAAGATCCCCATACCCCTCTGAAGACCCTGCCGTTTGGGCTGCGCGGCCTTTCGGTGCCGACCATCGAAAGCCTTGACCGCCGCGGCTTGCTGCTACCCATCGTGGAGCGCTCGGTTACCCGCGACGCGCCGGCTGCCGCCCATTGGATGCAGCAAGCACGCCGTCCCGCAGGCCATTTCGCGGGAATCCAGTTCTTCCACGATCAAATTGACAGCACGCAGTGGCCGCACCGCCTGCCCGGCCCTGCAAGCAATGTCGCTACGGACATGGCAAGCATTGAAGCAGTCCTTGCGGATCGAGCGGGCGAGTTGGGCGTCGAGATTCTGCGTGGTTTCGGCGTCGAAAGCTTCGAGCAGTCGGATGACGGTATGTCGGTCTCCGCCGGAGGACGAAAGTTCAGCGGACAATGGCTTGTCGGCTGCGACGGCGGCCGTAGCACCGTGCGCAAGGCTGCGGGCATTGGCTTCACCGGAACAGAACCTGAGTTCACTGGCTATTCGGTCCAGGCCAGGCTCGCGGACCCGGCGATGCTCAAGCCCGGCCGCCACTACACGGCGACCGGAATGTACACCTACGCGGCACCCTGCACAATCGGCATGGTTGATTTTGACGGCGGCGCTTTTCACCGCACCGATCCGATCACACGCGAACACGTCGAGGCAGTGCTGCGCAAGATTTCCGGCAGCGACGTCAGGGTGACTGAGCTCGAACTCGTCACCACCTGGACCGACCGCGCGTATCAGGCAACGCAATACAAGAAAGGCCGGGTACTCTTAGCTGGCGACGCAGCTCACGTTCACTCTCCACTCGGAGGGCAAGGGCTGAACCTCGGCCTTGGTGATGCAATGAACCTGGGTTGGAAGCTCGCAGCGACGATACGCGGCGACGCTCCCGACGGCCTGCTCGAAAGCTACGAGCGCGAACGATACCCGGAAGGCGCGCGGATTCTCGACTGGTCCCGCGCACAGGTAGCACTAATGCGTCCCAGTCCGAGTTCGCGAGCGCTGGAAGCGATCGTCCGCGACCTGCTGCGGACGCGCGACGGATCCACGTATTTCGCCGGGCGGGTTTGGGGCGTCGAGGCCCGCTACGATCTCGGTGACGCCCACCCGCTGGTAGGCCGCAGCGCGCCGAATTTCGAACTGGCCGACGGCACAAACCTGAACCAGTATTTTCAAGCCGGGCACGGAATATTGCTCGACTTTGGTGGCCGCCAATCGCTAGCTGCGCTAGGCGGGCGCTGGAGTGATTGCCTTCGCTACGTCTCCTGTGACGCAAAAGATCGCTTAGGGTTGAGCGCATTGCTGATCCGTCCGGACGGCGTCGTCGCCTGGGCCAGCGACTCGGCCAACAGCGAAACAGAGGCCGCTACTGCCGCATTCAAAGCGGCGTCTGAGTGGTTTGGCAATCCGCCAGGTTAAGCTGCAAACCCATCATGATATATTGCTAATTTTGCCGTGCAGCGAAATGAACTGGGATGGATATGGAGTTTGAATTTTGGGGCCTGATGCATGATGGCGGAATTGAGGCCATACATGGAGAAGTCCCGGGGATAGTTTCAATCGAAGTCTCCATCCAATACCTGCGTGAGCAATTTCCCGGCGAAGGTACAGGGTTCAGAATTGTCTTGGCCAATTGCGGCGAGCTTACTTACCGCGAATATGATTCAACGCCGGTCACGGACTTCGATGCCATCGTGGCGTTGGAGCCTGAAATTGTAAGTGTTGAAAAGTGTGAGAGCTGCGTAGTTGTGAATTGCGTCATGGGCACCCTTACCATTTCCTACGAGGCCGCTGCAATCTTCCTGGATTCGGGCGAAGAGATATCGCTTGACCAACTTGCCGCCTGCAGTAAGTCATATTGGAATGCGTGGGCCGCGGCAAATGGTAAGCGGTAAGCCCACAGGGTCAGCCGGCTCGCAACGACACAAATGGAACATATCGTAACGCTGCAGCGTATTGAACTGATCTCCGCATTTGAACGAGACGCTTTGGTTGGTAAGACGGCGGAGCTGTTAAGCCTGCAATTCTGCCCGCGTGAGACTGAGGACTACTGCAAGCTCATAAAAAGATTGGACTGGCCGCGGCACAAAACGTCATCGGCAATGCTCGTGTTAAGAACGAAAAGTCAAAGCGGCTCTTGGATTATATGGGTAGAACATTTTGAAACTGCTGCAATTTGCATGGATAGATCTAGATGCGTAAACATCTCTGCCGGTCATTGGTGTGTTTCGGCTTAGCCACCGTTTCAATGATTGCAGCCAGCCAGGAAGTTACCAAGTATCCCGTGAATTTGACTGAATTCGAGCAGTGGGAAAAATTCCCTGCCGAGTGCCCTGGTTATCGTCGCAGCACCGTGATGGCCTATGCGCCAGCGCTCGCTGACTACTCTGTCACATATCAAAGCTACGGTAGCGCGTTGACCAATGCTGTCACACTGTACTTCTATCCACGCATGAAGGATTCCGCCGCACAGATACAAGCCGAAGTCTCGCAGGTCTTGAAAACGCATCAAGACGCGTATGTCATGAATCGACGCGCAATTAATCTCGAAGCGAAGGGAAAGACGTACGATGCAACACTGATCGCGTTTGACTTCGCTGATCCCATTGTCGAAAACAAGCAATCGGTCAGCTCTCAATTGCTGATAGTATTTTTAGACACTGGAACCTTCAAAGTGCGCAGCACGTCACCTGTGGAACAGGCGGGCGAGGCCGAGGCTGCGGTGCGTCAGCTGCTCCAGTGCGTCTCATGGTCTACGTAAGTCTGAACTCCGCAGGTTTTATATGTCACAAGCTCTATTCATTGGTGGATTGCTGTTCCCATTGATTAGCTGGATCACGTTAGCAATATGCGCATTTGCGGGTGACCGCACCGGTCGTTCGACATCGGGAGTGTTCATTCCCTTCGTCGGTCCTGTTCTGCTAAGCGTGTGGTTGATCCGATCTTCTGAACCGAAATGGATGCTTGTGCTGCCGTGGATTTTCGACATTGGCACCTTATTCTTCCTTGCGGCGTTGCCACGCATCCTCGAAGAAGTCTGGCAAACGAGCAGCTTTACGAGACTCTTCAAGCTTTCTGGCGAAGACGGAAATCAGTCAGTAGAAATCACTTTCCATCGGGGTGGCCATTATGTTTTGCGAAAGCGCTGGACAGGCTCGAAAGGCGAGATGGGTGTACTTTCATTGGGCGAACCAGGGGGATACACATCCCAGGAAGATGCCCTTATCCTTCGCAGTCATTCGGGGCGCCAGCGGCAGGTGGCTCCTGACGGCAATGGCTATGTCATACGCGATGCTGGTGCCCTCGATGATTATTGGATCGATGGCATGCGGTTGCTTATGATCCGTGACTGAAGTCTTTTCCTTGAGGGTGGATTCTAGCGGCCATGCATCTTGCCAACTACACGTCAGAGAACATATGTCGAGCGCTCGGCCTCGGCGGTTTCGCCAACGATTGGCAGCTCGCCGAAGCCGAGGAATGCATTCGCGTCCTGTTGACGCCCTCCTTTCATAGAGAGGTTTGTATTTCAGTGCTTCGCCAGGGAGGGAAGGTATCGCTCTCGGTGGTCGTGGCTGTGTCTCAAATCTGGCTCCAGGAATGGGCAGTGCCGCATTTGACGCAAGTGGAGCAGGAAGCAGGCACGCTTTCCGAAACGCAGTTCACGCGTTTGTTATCTTTGCTGAATATGGCGGCCGAGCCAAAGCAAGCCTCACAGGTTGTCATTCTTGATGGGATGCAGGCCCATGCAGTTCATCGTGCAGACCGTGCCGCAAAACTGAACCTGAATCAAAATGTCGGGTGCGAAGAGAGCTACCAGTCCTTTGTGGCCGAAGCCATCAGGCTATCTCATCGCGCACTCGCTAACCCTCGCATTCGCAATGCTCTTGCGGACAGCGGGACCTATGCTGGCCTGCGGTTGCCGGCCGAGGACGAACCTCCAGCCAAGGAATTTGTCCGCACACTTGTGCTAGGCGGCAAAGAAGAAACGGCTCAATTGCTCGAAGCTCTTCGCAAGCAACACGAGTAATGACTAAGGGTAACGAAAGGGCCCGGGCAAAAATCGACAGGTAGACTGCGGAATAATTGCAAAGAAGTCGCTGAATTTATGCAAGCAAAGGCATTTTGCGGTTATTGCGCCGGGGCGCGCTGACAGCCTCCAACCAAAATCTGTCGAGGTCAACCCATGAATGTCTTGCATATCCCGCGCAGGGAACTGCTCGGTACTGTCCTTGCCGCCGCATGCGGCATTGCAGCGGCCGATCCCAGCGTCGTAGCCGAGTCCCAGATGAACAATGTGCAGTTTGGAGTGATCGACTTGACGCCGAGCGATGGCCAACCGGCCGGGTTTATCATCAACGGTTCGGAAGTTAGCGTCGGGCGCCATCTTGTCGACCGCAGTCCCGGTGGCATGGAGCAGCACGATCACCACGTGATCTTCAAGGGGATGAGTGAAACAGCCTCCTATACCTCGGGGCCGTCTTTCGCGGGATACTCCTATGATCAGGCGGGCATCATGAGCGCTGGCATCGCTGCCTACGACAACCTGGCCGTGAGAGGCGATGCTGGCGCGTCCGTCTCTCGCAACTACACCGTTACCATTGCACCGCACAGTGTGCTCACAGTGCGCGGTGATGCCTCCACCTCCATGGCCCGCACGGATGTGGGCAGCGGCGACTCCCTCGGTTACGTGTATGCGAGTGCGCTGATCAGGACGTGGGAGGGGACCGTCACTTCATTCCATCACTTCGTTGAAACCACCCCGGACAGCGGCGGGGATAGCTGGTCCGAAAACTTTTACCTGCTGTTCGCAAATCCTACGGATAGCAATGCGAAGGTGCTGGTCGATACCTATGTTGCCGCAAGTGGGTCGATCGTTTCATCGATTCCGGAGCCATCGGCTTATGCGATGCTTGCCGCGGGCCTGCTGCTGATGGGCGCACTGCGCCGTCAGTCGTGCTGACAAGGAGGGCTTTGCGATGAACATCATTCCATCTTTCAGCAAACTTGGGGCCGGCGCGATGCTGGCGCTGGTCGCTGCGACTGCAACCGCTGCCGGCCCGGCCGCCACCGCCATTGCGCGCGTTACGGGCTTGCAGTTCGGCGTCCTGGACCTCCTGCCGGACGACGGCGTCGCCGCGAGCTTCCGGCCCGATAGCACTTCCGGAGATCTCTCGGTTACCCTGAACAGCCAAACGGAGATGCGCCATCTCACCGGGAGCACAAGCGACATCCTTGGCCTGGCTTCAGGGCAGTCGTCCGCGCAAGCGATGTATGGCGCCACCGGAACCATCGGAGCCATTGCGAATGCCCGCAGCGACCTTGGCCCGGGCGGCAGGGCGAACGCATCGCTGGATGAACGCTTCGGCTTTTTCCTGTCGCCTAATGCGGCTTTGACAGTTGCCGGCACCTCCGAATACTCGGTAATGCGCGACACCTCTAACTTCACGGTCGCTTGGGGCAAGGCGGACACGCTGATCGAAATGCGCTCTGCTGGCCAGCCGGAGCTGTTGACATACATGAGGCGGACAGTCGAGTTGGAGAAAGGCGCCGACAGCAGCAACCTGGAGAACTTCTGGCTGGGCTTTGCCAATACCACTGACAACGAAATCTACGTCGACGTGTCGTTCGCATTCGCGGCCCAGACCGCAGTTGGGACCATTCCTGTTCCCGAGCCGTTTACTTACTCGATGCTGGGCGCGGGCTTGCTCTTGCTCGGCTTTGTGAAACGACGCAATTCGCCGAGCAGGGAAAACCTCTAGATGCCACCCATGCAGATGTATTTGATGACGAGGTAATCTTCAATACCGTGCGTCGAACCTTCGCGCCCCAGGCCCGATTGTTTGACGCCGCCAAACGGCGCGATCTCGGTCGAGATCAGTCCGGTGTTCACGCCGACCATGCCGCTCTCCAGGCCTTCCGCCACGCGCCAGATGCGGCCGATATCGCGCGAATAGAAATATGCTGCGAGCCCGAATTCCGTGTCATTGGCCAGTGCGACCGCTTCTTCATCAGTTTTGAAGCGGAACAGCGGGGCCAGTGGACCAAAGGTTTCTTCGCGCGCTACCAGCATGTCGGCACCAACATCCGCCAGTACGGTAGGCTGGAAGAAGCTGTGGCCAAGTTCGTGCCGCTTGCCGCCTAACAGCAAGCGTGCGCCCTTGCCAAGTGCATCGGCGATATGCTCTTCCACTTTGACGACGGCCTTCTCTTCGATCAGCGGGCCTTGCGTCACACCGTCATCGGCGCCATTGCCGACTTTGAGTTTGCGCACTGCCTCGACAAGCTTGGATGCGAACGAGTCGTACACGCCGTCCTGCACGTAGATGCGGTTTGCGCACACGCAGGTCTGGCCTGCATTGCGGTATTTGGAAGCGATAGCGCCTTCCACCGCAGCGTCCAGGTCCGCATCGTCGAATACGATGAACGGCGCATTGCCACCCAGCTCCAGCGACAGCTTCTTGATCGTTGGCGCGCACTGTTCCATCAGCAACCGGCCGACAGCAGTGGAGCCGGTGAAACTGAGTTTGCGCACGATAGGGTTGGAGGTCATCTCGCCGCCGATTTCGCGCGAGGCGCCGGTAATCACGCTGAAGACGCCGGCAGGTACGCCCGCGCGTTCGGCCAGCACGGCCAATGCCAGTGCGGAGAACGGCGTCAGTTCGGCCGGCTTGACGACCATCGGGCAGCCCGCGGCAAGCGCAGGGCCGGCTTTACGCGTAATCATCGCAGCGGGGAAGTTCCACGGCGTGATTGCTGCGCTGACGCCGATCGGCTCACGCGTCACCACCACGCGCTTGTCGGGCCATGGAGAAGCCAGGGTTTCGCCCGCAACGCGCTTGGCTTCTTCGCCAAACCATTCGATGAAAGAAGCGGCGTAAGTGATTTCGCCTTTGGATTCGGCCAAGGGCTTGCCTTGCTCCGCTGTCATGAGCGCAGCCAGGTCGTCGGCATTGGCGAGGATCAGGTCATTCCACTTGCGCAGGATGGCGGCGCGTGTTTTGGCCGGCTTCTTGCGCCATTCAGGCCAGGCAGCGTTCGCGGCTTCGATGGCGCGGCGCGTTTCGGCGGCACCCATTTTCGGCACGCTGCCAAGCGTTTCGCCGGTGGCGGGATTGGTGACGCTGATAGTTGCGCCCCCGTCGGCATCGCACCATTGGCCAGCGATATAGCACTGTTGGCGCAGAAGGCTGGGATCTTTCAGGGTCAGCATGATTCACCTCCGAAGTAAAAATCCAGTATACCGGGTATCACGCTGTACTGTTGCCACATTTCCAAATTGGGAATAAGATCAAGCTGCACACTGATAGTTACCAAAGAAACTAAACATGCGCCGCCCCATCGTACTGGTCCCCGCCTGCAGTCAGAATAAAGGCTCCCACCCCAGCTACGCCGCTCAAAACAAATACGTTGATGCGGTGGCTGTGGGAGCGCGCTGCCAGCCGTTGTTGATCCCTCCGCTGGGCGACAACACAGATATCGAAAGCCTGCTCGGCATCGCCAATGGCATCATGCTGACCGGTTCCGTATCCAATGTGCAGGCAAGCCTGTATGGGCAGGAAACGCTTGATCCCTCGCTGCCGCTCGATCCCGCGCGCGATGCAACCACTTTGCCCTTGATCCGCGCTGCGCTGACGCACGGTATTCCGATACTGGCGATTTGCCGCGGCTTCCAGGAAGTGAACGTGGCGCTGGGCGGCACGCTGCACCAGGCCGTGCACACCGTGCCTGGCTACTTTGACCACCGCGAAGACAAGACGCAGTCGCTGGAGCAGCAATACTCGGCAGCCCACCGCATAACACTTGAAAAGGGTGGTTTGCTGGCGCATATCCTCGACGGTGCTAGCGAAATACAAGTGAATTCATTGCACGGGCAGGGCATCGATCGCCTGGCGCCCGGCTTGCAAGTCGAAGCACGTTCCGACGATGGCTTGATTGAGGCTTATTCCTTCGTGGCTGCTCCATCCTTCGCGCTGGCGGTGCAATGGCACCCTGAATGGCGGCTCGAAGAGAACCACGATTCCATGCGCATGTTCAGCGCATTCGGCCTCGCGTGCCGCGTGCATAGGGACCGCATTCCTTAGGTGGCTTTCCTTCAGTAGTGCTGTTTTCTAAACTACCTGAGAGGAAGCTATGGCAATCCGCGAAAATTTCAGTTACACCGATATGGACGAGTGGCTCAATGAAAAACGAGTCACCGAGATCGAATGCCTGGTCCCTGACCTGACCGGCGTCGCACGCGGGAAGATTCTCCCGCGCGGCAAATTCACCCAGGAGCGCGGCATGCGCATTCCTGAGGCAGTGCTTGGCATGACTGTCACCGGCAATTATCCAACCGAGGATGATGCCTACGACCGCGCCATTTCCAGCACCGACCGCGACATGATCCTGAAGGCCGATCCCACCACCATCACCATGGTGCCGTGGGCTGCCGACCCAACGGCGCAAGTGATTCACGACTGCTATTTCAGCGACGGCCGCCTGGTCGATTTCGCTCCGCGTTCGGTGCTGCGCCGCGTGTTGAAGCTGTTCGAAGACAAGGGCTGGAAGCCCGTCGTTGCGCCGGAACTTGAGTTTTACCTGACCGACAAGAACTCCGATCCCGACTTGCCGCTGAAGGCGCCCATCGGCCGCAGCGGCCGTGCCGAGACCAGCCGCCAGGTATACAGTATCGATGCGGTCAACGAGTTCGACCCGCTGTTTGAAGACATTTACGATTATTGCGACTTGATGGGCCTTGACGTGGACACCCTGATCCACGAGATCGGCGCCGGCCAGATGGAGATCAACTTCCTCCATGGCGAGCCGCTTGGCCTGGCCGACAAGGTGTTCTTCTTCAAGCGCACCTTGCGTGAGGCCGCGTTGAAGCACCACATGTACGCGACCTTCATGGCCAAGCCGATGGCCGGCGAGCCTGGATCGGCAATGCATATCCACCAGAGTGTGGTCGATGCGCGCAGCGGCTGGAACATCTTCAGCAACCAGGATGGTTCGCCATCACAGCTTTTCAAGGCCTACATAGGCGGCTTGCAGCGCTATATGCCGAGCGCGCTGGCGATCGTCGCGCCGTATGTGAATTCATACCGTCGGCTGGTGCGGCATACGGCGGCGCCGATCAACATCCAGTGGGGCATGGATAACCGCACCGTCGGCTTCCGCGTCCCGGAATCGGGTGTACAGGACCGGCGTGTCGAGAACCGCATCATCGGCGCCGATGCCAATCCTTACCTTGCTCTGGCGGTGACGCTGGCTTGCGGCTACCTCGGCATGACTGAGTCGCTTGAGCCGACTGCGCCAACCACGGGCAGCGCGTACGAGATGAAGTACGAGCTGCCGCAAGGCCTGCCGGAAGCGCTGAAGATACTGCGCGGTGAAGACAAGCTGCGCTTCGTGCTGGGCGAGCGCTTCATCGACGTGTATGCCGCCATCAAGGACCTGGAACACCAGGAGTTCATGACCGTCATCAGCCCGTGGGAGCGTGAGCACCTGCTGCTGCACGTATGAGGAGGCGATCATGGACGATACCAAGACTATCCAGGCGCGCGACCATGCGCATTACCTGCACCCGTTCACCGATCACAAGGCGCTTGGGGAACGTGGCGTGCGCGTGATGGTGCGCGGCGAGGGCATCTACTTGTGGGATTCGGAAGGAAAGAAAATCCTCGACGGCATGTCCGGCCTGTGGTGCGTGAATGTCGGCTACGGCCGGCATAGCATCTCGAAGGCTGTATTCGACCAGATGGAGACGCTGCCGTTCTATAACAGCTTCTTCAACACGACCAACGTGCCGGCGGTGACGCTGGCCGCCAAGCTGGCGGAAATCGCTCCTCCGGGCTTCAGGCACGTATTCTTCACTGGCTCTGGCTCGGAGGCGAACGACACCAATGTGCGCATGGTGCGCCGCTACTGGGACCTGAAGGGACAGCCGCACCGGCACACCATCATCAGCCGCTTCAACGCCTATCATGGCAGCACCATGGCTGGCGCTTCGCTGGGCGGTATGGAGGGCATGCACGCACAGGGTGGCTTGCCGATTCCCGGCATCGTGCATATCCGCCAGCCCAGCTACCTTGAATCCGGCCGTGGCATGACGGAGGACGAGTTCGGCATCGAGGCAGCATCGTGGCTGGAACAGAAGATCCTCGACGTGGGTCCGGAGAAAGTTGCGGCCTTCATCGGCGAGCCAATCCAGGGCGCCGGCGGCGTGGTCATTCCACCACGTACCTACTGGCCGGAGATCCAACGCATTTGCGACAAATACGGCATCCTCCTGATCGCGGATGAAGTGATCACCGGCTTTGGCCGAACCGGACGCATGTTTGCCTGCGAATATTTCGACTTCAAGCCGGACCTGATCACGTTCGCAAAGGGCGTCACCTCGGGCTACATTCCGCTCGGCGGCGTGCTGGTTGGTGAGCGTGTCGCGGAAGTGCTGATCGGGCAGGGCGGCGAGTTCGCGCACGGTTTCACTTACTCCGGCCATCCCGTTGCCTGTGCGGCGGCACTGGAGACGATCCGCATCATCGAAGAAGAAAAGCTGGTGCAGCGTGTGGCAGAGGATACCGGCCCTTACCTGGCACAACGCTTTGCCACGCTGGGTGAACATCCGCTGGTTGGCTATGCCAATAGCTGCGGATTCGTCGCTGGACTTAACCTGGTGCGGCGCAAGGGGCCTACCATCCACGGCCACGAATACTTCGATCCGAAGCTTGAAGTAGGCATGGTGTGCCGCGGCTATATGTTCAACAACGGCATGATCATGCGTGCCGTTGGCGATCGCATGATCATCGCGCCGCCGCTGGTGATGACGCGTGAACAGATCGATGAAATGGTGGCCCTGATCCGGCGCTGCCTTGACGATACTTATGCGGACCTGCAGCAGAGAGGATGGATCTAAGCCATGGCAAAAGAAGCGATCAACTGGCACGAACGTGCCAAGATGCTGACCCTCGACGGGCGCGCTTTCATCAATGGCGAACGCACCTGGGCGCGCGGCGAGCGCAAGTTCGACAACCTGTCGCCTATCGATGGCCGCTACCTGTCGCAGACAGCGCGCTGCGATGCGGCCGATGTGGACCAGGCAGTCGGCGTGGCTCGCCGTGCCTTCGAGAGTGGCCGCTGGGCGGGGCAGGCGCCGGCGCAGCGCAAGCGCGTGCTGGTCAGGCTCGCCGACCTGATGATGCAGAACAAGGACGAACTGGCGCTGCTCGAAACGCTCGACATGGGCAAGCCGATCAAGTACAGCCAGGTGGTCGACGTTTCGCTCGCCGCGAATTGCATCCGCTGGTATGGCGAAGCGATCGACAAGGTCTACGGCGAAATCGCGCCGACGCCGGGCAACTCGCTGGCCCTGATCACGCGCGAACCGGTTGGCGTGGTCGCGGCTATCGTGCCGTGGAACTATCCACTGCTGATGGCGGCGTGGAAGATCGCCCCCGCGCTGGCTGCCGGCAACAGCGTGGTGCTCAAGCCTTCCGAGAAATCGCCGCTATCGGCGCTGCGCCTGGCGGAACTGGCGGTGGAAGCGGGCATCCCGCCCGGCGTGTTCAATGTGCTGCCTGGCTATGGCAACGAAGCCGGCGCCGCGCTGGCGATGCATATGGACGTGGACTGCATTGGCTTCACCGGTTCCACGCGCACGGGCAAGCAGATCATCCAGATGGCGGGGCAGTCGAACCTGAAGCGGGCCTGGACGGAACTGGGCGGCAAGTCGGCCAATATCGTGTGCGCCGATTGCCCTGACCTGGACGCCGCCGTTGCTGCGGCCGTGGGCTCGATCTACTTCAACCAGGGCGAGAGCTGCAACGCACCATCGCGCCTGTTCGTGGAAGAATCGATCAAGGACAAGTTCCTGGAGAAGGCTTTGGCGATGGTCCCGTCCTATGCGCCAGGCGACCCTCTGGACGAAAAGACCGTCATGGGCGCGATTGTCGATTCAATCCAGATGAAGACTGTGATGGGGTATATCGAAGCGGGCCGCGATGAAGGCGCGAAACTGCTCGCCGGTGGCAATGCGGTGCGCAAGGAGACTGGCGGCTTCTATGTGGAGCCCACGCTGTTCGACGGCGTGCAGAACACGATGAAGATTGCGCGCGAAGAGATTTTCGGACCGGTGCTGTCGGTGCTGTCGTTCCGCGATCTCGACGAGGCTGTAAAACAGGCGAACGACACGCCGTACGGATTGCACGCAGCGGTGTGGACCTCGGATATTTCGAAAGCGATCCGCACTTCGCGGGCGCTGAAAGCCGGCACAGTGCACGTCAACCAATACGATGGCGACGATATCACGGTGCCGTTCGGCGGCTACAAGCAGTCAGGCAATGGCCGCGACAAGTCGCTGCATGCCTTCGACAAATACACGGAATTGAAGACGACCTGGATCCAGGTTTAAGCGCCGCAGCACTTCTTGAATTTTTTGCCGCTGCCGCAAGGGCAGGGATCGTTGCGGCCGGCCTTGGCTACTTTCGGCTGGGGCGCGTGGAAGAATTCGTTGATCTTGATGACGGCCTGCGGCACTTTGGCGGCATTCACCGGCGACTGGAATGGCACAAGCAGGGCGGGCTGCTGGGCGCGTAGCGGCGCCCAGGCATCGGCCGCGATAGCGACGCCAGCCAGGAAGCCCTCGCACCACGCCTGCGCAGTCCACGTGCCGCCGCATTCGTAGATCGGCTCGAAGCTGCCTGGATCTTTCTGCATCCACAAGCGCATGTAATCGTGATGGCGCACGGCCAGCGCGGCAGCTTCGTCGTTGCCGCCCGCGCCGCCCCAGGCTTGGGGCAGCCACGCTTCCTGCGCCACCTCCGCCGGGCCGATGACGAGCGCGGTCAGGAAGCCTTCCAGCTTGGCGACATCCATGCTTTGCGGGCCCATGGCAGCCAGCAGGTCATCGAGCCGGTCGTACTCGTCGTCGTCAAGCGGAGTGCTCATCGTTTCAGAAGCAGTGTTCGATTGCCGGGAAGGTGCCGCCTTTGACGGCGTCGATGTAGGCCGATACCGCAGCCTGGATCGACACCTGGCCTTCCATGAAGTTCTTCACGAAGCGTGCTTTGCGGCCTGGGAACACGCCCAGCATGTCGTGCATCACCAGCACCTGGCCGGAGCAGTCAGGACCAGCGCCAATGCCGATGGTCGGCATCGACAGCATGTCGGTCACTTCCTTGCCCAGGGCGGTAGGAATCGCCTCCAGCACGACCATGGCGGCGCCGGCAGCCTGCAGCTTGAGCGCGTCCTGTTTCAACAGTTCGGCGCTTTCGATGGTCTTGCCCTGCACCTTGTAGCCACCCAGCGTATGGACGGATTGCGGGGTCAGGCCCAGGTGGGCGCAGACAGGAATCGAACGCTCGACCAGGAAGCGCACGGTTTCGGCAACCCATGCGCCGCCTTCGATCTTCACCATGTGTGCGCCGGCCTGGATCAGTTGCACGGCGTTGTTGAAGGCCGATTCCGGCGTGGCGTAGGAGCCGAACGGCATGTCGGCCAGGATCAGGGCATTCTTCGCGCCACGGGCCACGGCGGCGGTATGGTAGGCGATTTCCTGCACGGTTACCGGCAGGGTGGACTGGTGACCGTTGCAGACCATGCCCAGTGAGTCACCGATCAGCAGGACTTCGACGCCGCAGCCGTCCATCAGGGAGGCGAAGCTGGCGTCGTAGCAGGTCAGCATGGTGATCTTTTCGCCGGCTGCCTTCAGGGCGTTAATCGAAGGGATCGTGACCGCCTTGGTAGGAACGGCACGCGCAGGCGCCGGGTAAGGGTTTTGCAGGTTGCCAGACATGGTATGTCCTTAAATTCGAAAAACGATATTCTAACTGCGGAAAATGAAGTGCACAGGGGGCTTTTAACCCGGCAAATCGGGGTCTGACCCGCAGGGTCAGACCCCCAACGGTCTTCAGGCTATCGGTTTCGGGGCTAGAACCAACCCCGCGGCGGCAGAACAGACAGGGTCTGACCCTGCGGGTCAGAGCCTGGTTTACCGGTTTTAAAGGCGGATGATACCTTGGTCAGAAACCGAAGCCGCGAAATTCGCTGCCGCCCCCAGCCCCGGCAGTACCACACCCGGCGCCAGCTCCAGCAAAGGCATCAAAACAAACGCCCGCTGATGCATGCGCGGATGCGGCACAGTCAGCGTGGCCGTGGAAATCTGCTCATCGCCATACAACAGCAAGTCAAGATCCAGCGTACGCGGTGCATTGAAATAAGGCCGTTCGCGCCCATGCGCCTGCTCGATCTCGAACAACGCCTCAAGCAAAGCCTGCGCCGGCAAGCCAGTGCTCAAGCGCGCAACAGCATTGATGTAATCATCGCCCGACGAGTCAATCGGCGCCGTGCGATACAACGAAGACACCGCCTCCAGCGTAACGCCCGGCAGCCTGCGCAGGCGTTCCACGGCATCCAGCACATTGGCGCGCGCGTCGCCGAGATTGGCGCCAATGCCGATGAAGGCAGTAACAGCCATCAAGCCTCGCCAGCAGGTGCGCCACCACCACCGCCACTGCGGCGGCCACGGCGCGGACGGCGGCGGCGCTTGCGTGCCGGCGCTTCGCCTTCAGGGCGTGGGTTCAGGAATTCGTCGTCATCGGACTCGTCGACCTCTTCGGAATCGACGTTGACTTCCGCCGGCGCGTCGTCAAGCGCAGCAGCACGGCTGCGGCGCGCAGCAGGTTTCTTCTTCTTGCCGCCGCCGGACGATGCAGTCGACACCAGCTCCGCGCGCATGGTCTCATCGCCCTCGTAGAAGGCTGTCCACCAGTCGCCCAGCTCGCGGTCGATCTCGCCGGACGCACAGCGCAGCAGCAGGAAGTCGTAACCGGCGCGGAAGCGCAGGTGTTCCAGCAGCTTGTAAGGATTCTTGCCATTGCGGCGCTCAAAGCGCGGCTGCATGGCCCAGATGTCGCGCATGTCGGAACCGATCTTGCGCTGGATCGCCAGCTTTTCGGTCTGCGACTCCAGCACTTCGTCGGCCGCCAGGTGCAGCGCAGGAATCGGGAATTCGCCCGCCGCCTGGTAAGCCTGCCACTTCTCCAGCACCTGGTGCCAGAGCAGGGAGGCGAACAGGAAGCCAGGTGACACGGTCTTGCCGGCCATGACGCGCTTGTCCGTGGAATCCAGCGCCAGCGTCACGAACTTGGTGCCCATCGGCTGCTCCAGGACCACGTCCAGCATCGGCAGCAGGCCGTGATGCAAGCCTTCCTTGCGCAACTGCTGCAGGCAGGCCAGGGCCTGGCCGGAAGTCAGCAGCTTGAGCATTTCGTCGAACACGCGCGCCGCAGGCACATTGTCGATCAGCGGCGCCATCACGCCGATCGGTTCGGCGGTCGAACGCTCGATGGAGAATTTCAGCTTGGCCGCAAAGCGCACCACGCGCAGCATGCGCACCGGGTCTTCGCGGTAGCGCGCTTCCGGCTGGCCGATGATGCGCAGCGTCTTGGCGCGGATATCCTCGATGCCGCCGTGGTAGTCCAGCACTTCCTGCGTGGCAGGGTTGTAGTACATGGCGTTGATGGTGAAGTCGCGGCGCTCCGCGTCTTCCGCCTGCGAGCCGAAGGTGTTATCGCGCAGCACGCGGCCATGCTCGTCCTTCGGCGCATTGTCGGTGGCGGTGCCGCGGAAGGTGGTCACTTCCAGCAAGTCCTGGCCGAACATCACGTGCACGATCTGGAAACGGCGGCCGATGATGAAGGCGCGGCGGAACAGGCGCTTGACCTGCTCCGGCGTGGCGTTGGTGGCGACGTCGAAGTCCTTGGGTTTGACGCCCAGCAGCAGGTCGCGCACGGCGCCGCCGACCACGAAGGCTTCAAAGCCGGCTTCCTGCAGCGTGCTGGTGACGCGGATCGCATTGTTCGACACCATGCGCGGGTCGATGCCATGTTCTTTGGGGCCCAGCACGAGCGGTTCGTTGCGGGGTCTCGCGTTCTTGACGCCCAGGATCTTGCGGATGAATTTCTTAATCATTGAACAGGTGAATTAGTGGCCAGCCTTGCGCGGTCGCGTGTTCGGACAGCTTGGCGTTCGGGTTGGTCGCAATCGGATGGCTGACGATCGACAGCAGCGGCAGGTCGTTATGGGAATCGCTGTAGAAGTGGACGCTTTCGAAG
>JBCNOP010000077.1:0-20958 GCA_039593775.1 Pseudoduganella sp. | reverse complement strand
GTTTCAGCAGGCCAAAACGCGTCGGCCGCTGCGCCACGTAGACGCTCAGTGTGCCGCCATCAAGACGCGCCCTTTCGCCGATGTTGAAACCTTGCATCTGGTATTCATTATTGCCGATGAATACGAAAGGCGTGCGCCGCGCATGGCCTTGCTCGCCGAGCGTCAACCGCACGCTCAGGAAAGGATAACGCTTCAGCGCGGCAAGCGTCGCCCAGCCAAACGCCGTCCACTTGCCGCGCCCGAGACGGCGCTGCTGCCGCTGGCGGTCACGCACGATGTCCGGGTACAGCCCCAGGCTGGAATTGTTCAGGAAGATACGGCCATTGACCTCCCCTACATCGACCAGCGCCACATGTCCGGCGGCCAGGGTGGCAATGGCGGCGTCGAGTTGCGGCGGGATGCGCAGGTCGCGCGCAAAGTGGTTCAGCGTTCCCATTGGCAGCACGCCGAATACGGCGCCGCTATCCAGCACCACCGAGGCCACGGCATTGACGGTACCGTCACCGCCGCCCGCCACCACAACAGGGGCGTCGGCAGCAAGGGCGGCACGCGCGGCCTCCATCAGGTGATTGACGTCGGCCGCGAGCGTGATTTCGGCATCCAGTCCATGGCTGGCAAAACGTGCAGCCAGCGCATCACGCCACGGCAAGCCGTATCCCAGGCCGGCTCCGGCGTTGATGATGACGGCCATGCGGCTCACGGATGCTCCCGATGCCGTCGCAGGCTGGACACCGCCGTCACGCAAACCGCCAGCCAGCCCAGCCCTTCGGCCACGGCCGCCAGCACATCGGTCAGGTAATGCACACCGAGATAAACGCGGCTGAAGGCCACCAGCGCCACCATCAGCAGAGCGCCAACGGCAAGCGCCGCCCTCCGGCCCGCGCCACGGGCTTGCGTCCACAGGTAGCAAGCCAGCACGCCATAGAAGACAGTCGCGGCCAGCGTATGGCCACTGGGGAAGCTGAAGGTCGGCAAAGTCAGCAAAGGCGTCTCAAAGCTGGGCCGCACCCGCTGGTAGCTGTGCTTGAGCAGCACGTTCAGCACCATGCCCGGCGGCACCGACAACAGCAGGGTCAGCAGCCAGTAATGCGCCTGGCGCCGCCAGAGCTGCCAGGCAAACAGCAGCGTCAGGAAGGCGATTCCGGCCACGCTGTGCAGGTGGCTGGCCGCCAGCATCAGCGTTGTCCACGGCTCGCCGGCGCGGGCGTGCAGCCATTGCGACACGCTGATATCAAGTGCAGCCAGGCGGGCACCCGGCCCTACGGCGGCCCCGGCAATGGCATTGAAAACGGCGGCGGCAACGATCAGCAAGACCAGGCCGGCTACGAGGTGCAAAGGAAGGCGGATCGTATCTCTCATACAACGCTTAATAAAAAAACCTGATTTTTCATCCAGTACTGTTGATTCATACAGTATTTGTGTTATTCTAATCACTCGTTAAACACACATCACAGCAAAAGGAATTCGTCATGACCACTATGCACAGCACCTTCGGCTCCCGCTTTGGCCTGGAATATGCCCCTATGTCTTTCCTGGTTCGCTTCGGCAAACGCGAAGTGCTGGTGTGCCGCGACTTCCGCAAGCGCTTCTACGCTGTGAACCCGATCATCGAGTGCGACACCGGCGTACAGCCTGGCCACCTGGAAGTCCTGCTGTTCAGCCGCTGGCTGCTGATCTTCTCCAAGGCCCGCTAAGCTCCAGCTTCGCATAGCTGTTCATACTGAGCGCGCAAATAGTCGCGCAATCGAATCACGACGGGCGTGACCTGCGAGCGATGCATGCAAACCAACTGTAATGGCACCTCTTCACCCATTACATCTGGTAGCAGCAATCGTAAGCGCCCGGCCTTGAGGTCGGCGGTCACGTCCAGCCGTGATTTGTAAGCAATCCCCAGTCCCGCTACCGCCCAGCGGCGCACCAGGTCGGCATCATCGCTGCTGCGATTGCCCCTGACCTGCACTACTTTGCCCTGGGCGGGGAAGGCCCAGCGGTCATACAGCACATCATCCAACGCAAAGCGCAAGCAATTGTGCCGCGCGAGCTCATCCAGGTTGGCCGGGGCACCATGCCGGCGCAGGTATTCCGGCGAAGCTACCAATGCACGCCGGTTGCCAGGTGCGATGGGCATGGCCACCAGACTGGAATCATCGAGCTTGCCATAGCGCAGGGCCAGGTCTACAGGCTGCCGGTACATATCCGCGACCCGGTCGCTGACGTATAGCTGCAAGCTGATGGCCGGGTACTCCGCCTGGAAAGCGTCCAGCCAAGGCAGCAGTACGTTGCGGCCCACGTCCGACGGCATCGAAATCTTCAGCAGGCCGGCCAACTCCTGCTGGCCCTGCCGGATTGCTTCATGCCCTTCACGCAACTGCCGCACCGCTTCGCGCGCGTGGCGCAGGTAGTGCTCGCCTTCCGCCGTGAGGCGCAGGGAACGCGTAGTGCGTGCGAACAGGCGCAGTTGCAATTCGTCTTCCAGCCGCTTCAAGGCTGCACTGGCCAGGGCCGGCGATATATCGAGCGAACGCGCTGCCGCCGACAGGCTGCCTTGATCGGCTGTGTTGACGAAGACTTCGATATCGTCCAGGCGCAGCATTTTCAGCATTCCATTGAAAGTGTTTCCATGATTTTAGTCTTTTTCGTGAAGCCGTGATGATTGAAGATAGCGGCATCGCTACTTTTTACGAAAGACACAACCATGAAAGCTGTCGCCTACCGCGCCTCCCTGCCAATCGACCATGAGGATGCACTGATCGATGTCGAATTGCCCGCACCGGTTGCCACCGGCCGCGACCTGCTGGTCGAGGTCAAGGCGGTCTCGGTCAATCCGGTCGATACCAAGATCCGCCGCAACGTCGCCCCAGCCGAAGGCGAAAACAAAGTACTGGGCTGGGATGCCAGCGGCATTGTGCGTGCAGTCGGCCCCGGTGCGACCCTGTTCAAGCCGGGCGATGAGGTCTGGTATGCAGGCGCCCTTGGCCGCTCGGGCACCAATGCCGAGTTGCACCTGGTTGATGAACGCATCGTCGGCCACAAGCCATCCAAACTCAGCTTCGCCGAAGCGGCCGCCCTGCCCCTGACTGCCATCACCGCATGGGAACTGCTCTTCGACCGCCTGGGCGCTAGCCGCGACACGGCGCGCGAAGCCGGAAAATCCCTGCTGGTCACGGGTGCCGCGGGCGGCGTCGGCTCAATCCTGGTCCAGCTGGCTCGCCAATTGACCGGGCTGACCGTAATCGGCACCGCCTCGCGTCCTGAAACTGCGGAATGGGTGAAGTCTCTCGGCGCCCACCATGTCATCGACCACAGCAAGCCACTGGATGAAGAAATCCGCCGCCTCGGCCTGCCGCCCGTCAACTACATCGCCAGCTTGAATGAAAGCGAACACCATTTCTCCGCCCTGGCCGAGCTGGTGGCGCCGCAGGGCAAGCTGGCCTTGATTGACGACCCCGCCCATATCGACGTGCGCCTGCTCAAACGCAAGAGCGTGTCGCTGCATTGGGAATTCATGTTCACGCGTTCGATGTTTGAAACCGACGACATGGCCCAACAGCACGCGCTCTTGAACGACGTCTCGCGCCTGGTGGACAGCGGGGTGCTGAAAACCACGCTGGGCGAGCGCTTCGGCGCCATCAATGCCGCCAACCTGAAACGCGCGCACGCCCTGCTCGAGAGCAATCGCGCCCGCGGCAAGATTGTATTGGAAGGCTTCTAAGCTTCTGCGGCGGCGCGCGCAGCATGCGCTGCCGCGCTTGCCTCGCCCGCCTGCTCGATCGCATGCTGCTGCTGGCGGATCGCCAGCGCGCGGCGATCATGCGCATCGATCAGCTCGATCAGTGATTGGGAAAGGCGGCAAGCCTCCCTGACCGTTTCATCGAAACGGTCGCGGGCACGCTTCAGCATCGGCGAGTCATACTCGGCTGCACTGAACAGTTCGCATATATCCACACAAAGGTCGCGCAAATTGCGCATCGAAGCGCAGGCGCCTTCGATGTCCTCCCTCATCTTGCGGTCAAGGTCGAGGAACTCACTACGGGCGCTGTCGTGGGCCGACAATTGCGACACCGTTCCTTGCCAACGCTGGATTTTGCGGCTGATGCGGCTGATGTTGGCGTTCTTCTCACGCAGGATCAGCGCATATTGCCAAGCCAGCAGCGCCATCGGCAGGCAGGCCAGGAAGGCCGGCAAGCCCGCGCGCCGCAAGGTGGTTTCCATCTGTTTGCACCGGCGCAGGAGCGCACAGATATTGCTGCCAAGGGAATGGTTGCGCATGGCCGTCCTCCCGACGATGCGCCGTGCGAAGGCATGGCGCGACAAGCCAAGTATAGGCAGCGCTGGGCCGGTGCGAGCATGCCCAGGGTTGATGCAGATTAAAGGTGCGGCGATTATGTGCCGTTGAGCCAGATTTGCTCGTGAGCGCGTTCGCGGCGGCGGCGTTCGGCCGGCGAGTCGAAGTCGCGCAGGAACTGGACGTGCTTGCGTTCCAGCGCCAGCATCTCGCGCTCGATCGCATCCACCTCGGCGCGGTCAGGCGAGTGGTTCATGTAGTTGGCGCGTTCGCGCTGCATCCGCTCTTGTTCGTCCTGGATAGTTTGCAAACGCCCTTCGCAACGCTGCACGGTGCGGCGCAGCTTTTCAGGCGTCAGCCCTTGGTCGCGCAGGTCGGTCTGCACGGCCAGGTCGCCGCGTACGGCGTTGGTGCGCTTTTGCAGTTCGGCGATTTCCGCGTTGACTTCATCGATGGCCCTGGTGTCCTTGGCCGCGTAGGCATTGCGGCGGCGCTCGCCCAGCAGGGCCATTTCCGCCTCCAGTTCTTCGTACTCGTCGCGGAAGGGGCGTTCGAAGTTGCTCAACTGGGCGCGGCAGGACTCGAGCTGCTTTTCCAGCGCCACCACTTCAAGCTGCAGCTTGGCAATCGGCATGTCGAAACGGCGCTGGGCGCGTTCCTCCATCGCCTTGTTGGCTGCCAGCAGGCGCGCCTCGTAGCGCTTCGTCGAAAATTTCTTGCGTGCCTCTTCCTCATGGGCGGCACGCAGCCTGCGCTCGTAAGCGCGGTAGGCTGCGGGCATGCGCAGCTTGCGATACCAGTTACGAATCCAATTCCACATAGGCAGGAATATAGCCTAGGCCGCGCCTCGTGTCATGTCTGCCAGGGCCGGCGCCAGCAAGGATGCGACAGGGATGGCGTTGCTGCTGTGGGGTACCGTGTCGCAGCTCGCGGTGCGGGCCACGCCGGAGGCTTGCAAATCCTCGAAGGCAGTGCCGGCGAACAAGGGGTGGACTGCGACGCAGACAGGCGGCGGCAGCCCGGCCCGGCGCACATGGCCCACGGCGGCGATCATGGTGCGGGCGGTAGATGCGATATCGTCAACGATGACGGGGGTATGGTGCAGCCAGCGTTCAGTGTCCGGCACCGAAACTTCGACGTCGTGGTCGCCGCGGCGGACTTTTTCCAGCACGATGCAGGGGGCGCCGGCGCCACGCGCCACTTCCGAGGCCCATTGCTCGCTTTCCGCGTCCGGACCAATCACCAGCGGTTGCGGCACATTGGCAGCGATCCATTGCGATATGGCCGGCGCCGCGCGTACCACGCGGGTCGGGATCGTGTAGATTTCGGCCAGGTCGTGATGGCGGTGCAGGTGGGGATCGATCGTCACCATCCAGTGGAACACGCCTGACAGCAGCCGCGCGAAATGGGCGGAGGTGATGCCTTCGCCGGGATTGAAGATGGCATCGTGCCGCATATACGCCAGGTAGGGCGCTGCCAGGCCGACACTGGCCGCCCCGAGGTCGCGCGCGATGCTGGCAGCGAAATACAGGGGCATGAAACGGTCGTCCGGCCGGTCCAGGGTGCAGACCAGGACCACCTGGCGCCCTTTCACTTCCGAGTGATAGCGCACGTAGGATTCACCGTCCGGGAAGCGCCGCACCTGCAAACTCCCCTGCTCCCAGCCTGACAATGCCGACAGTCGGGCTGTCATTTCCTCATTGCCGGGCAGTGCGAACAGGATAGGCGTCATGGCGGTCCCCTCAAAGTAGTGACTTTTATTCTAGCCCCCGCGCCGGGATTTGTGCAATTGATGCATCATTTTTGACAACTCGTCGCAATCCTGACGCTGCCGGCGGCGGCAAGCGCCAGAATCGCCTCCGTTATCATCCATGGAGACATTCGTGCTTTTGATTCGTCGCACCCTGCCCTTGCTGGCACTGGCGCTGGCAAGCGCCCAGGCGCACAGCGAAGCCATGCTACAGACCTTCGCCGGCCATAAGATTGAAGTCCTGAAGATCGCCAAGCCCGGCGCGCCAACCACGGTGGTCTTTGAAAACGGATCACGGATCACCCTCGATAAATGGGACAAGGTGATCCCTGAAGTGGCCAAGGAGGCGAACGTGTTCGCCTACAACCGCCCTGGCTACGGCAAGAGCGACAAGCCATCCACGCCGCGCGACGGCAAAACTGTAGTGGAGGAATTGCGCCAGCTTCTGCGCCAGCAAGGCTTGCAGCCGCCCTATACCCTGGTCGGGCATTCCCTCGGCGGCCTGTATATGCAGTTGTATGCGCGCGCCTACCCGCAGGAAGTCCAGGGCGTAGTGCTGGTTGATTCAGTCTACCCCGGCATCATCAAGAAACCGGAGGAGTTCCCCTTCATGACGCGCGTGGCCAAGTACGTTTTCCTGAATTCGGCCATGGAGGCGGAGGTCGACCAGATCAACAGCACCGGCCAGGCCATGCTGGCAATGCCGTGGAATGACGATATTCCGGTCGTACGCCTGTTCAACGTGCCCAAGTCGGCCGGCGCCATAGCGGTCGATCTGGGCACCGTCAACGACGACGAACAGACCCGTACCATGGTCAAGAACATGTATCCGAAAGCCTGCAAGGTGATCGTGGACTCCGATCACCAGATGCAGCAGGCCAATCCCGAAGTGGTGGTCAACGCCATCCGCGACGTGATCGGCGCCCGCGACGAAAAACGTCAGCCAGCCTTGCGCTGCACCTGATCCGGCTCGGCGGCGGGACGTGCCTCTTCGTGATGGAAAGGCGCGTACCAGGTCACGATGAAGGATGGCACAGTCGCCGCCATCACCAGCCAGAAGTAGCTGACATAGCCCATGGCTTCCTGAAGGTGGCCGCTGACCATGCCGGTCAACATGCCGCACATCCCCATCAGGCCAGTGCCAAAGGCATAGTGCGTGGTGGTGTATTTGCCCGGCGCCAGTTGCTGCATCAGGTAGATCATGAAGCCCACCGAGCCGAAGCCGAAGGAGAACTTCTCGACCACCACGCCGGCGCCGATCACCCACAGGCTGGACGGCTGGTAAATCGCCATCAGCAGGAAGGTCGCGATCGGGATATTCAGCACGCAGCACAGCGTGAACAGCACCGGCTTCAGGCCGCGCTTCGCCACATACCAGCCGCCGATCAGGGAGCCAGCCAGCACCGCCAGCAGGCCGTAGGTACCATAGACGATGCCTAGCAGCTCATTCGACATGCCCAGGCCGCCCTTTTCCACCGGATCGACCATGAAGAAAGGCCCGATCTTTTCCAGCAGGCCGATCGACACGCGGTACAGCAGCGCAAAGGCCACCATCGTCCACACGCCACGCTTTTCGAAGAAGGTCTTGAAGGCGTCGCGCAGGATGAAGGCTGCCTGGCCCAGGTTCTCCGGCGTATCGGCAGCACGTGCGCCATCGGGCATCGCGCGCCAGTGCCAGGCCGTGATTGCCAGCAGCATGACTGCCACGGCGACAAACACGATGCGCCATGCGCCCAGCCAGTCCATGCCGTAATCGGTATGCAGGCGCCCACTCAGGTAGACCAGCACGCCGGAAGCGACCACCGGACCGATATTCCAGCTCAGGCTTTGCACGCCGCAGTACAGCGACTGGTTGCGCGAACTGAGCGAAGTGACGTACACGCCGTCACTGGCAATGTCCATGGTGGCGCCGATGAAGGACATGATCCAGAACAGCGCCATCATCAAGGCCATCGAACCCGGCATGCCCATGACCAGGGCCACCGCGCCAAATCCCAGGCCAAGCAGCAGTTGTGTGACCAGCACGAAGAACTTCTTGGTGCGGTACATCTCCACCAGCGGCGCGAACAGCGGCTTGATGGTGTACGCCAGGATCAGCATGCTCGAATACTGGGCGGCGCGGCCATTGTCCATGCCCAGGTTCTTGAACATGATGGACGTGACGCTGGTCAGCATGATATAGCCCATCGCCATCGCGAAATAGCCGGTGGGGACCCACTGCAGCGGCGAGCGGTTCATGAACGTTGCACCTTGATGAAGTCGCGGTACCAGTGGGCGCTGTCTTTCAGCGTGCGCTTTTGCGTGGCGTAGTCGACGTGGACGATGCCGAAACGCTTGGCGTAACCGGAGTCCCATTCGAAGTTATCCAGCAGGCTCCACATGAAGTAGCCCTGCACGTCGACGCCCTGCTCCATGGCGCTGGCCATGGCATCGAAGTGGCGCGAGATGAACGAAATACGCTCTTCGTCGTGCTGCGGCGTGCTGCTGGCCATGCCGTTCTCGGTAATGTAGATCGGCGGCAGTTCGTACTCGCCTTTCAGCTTGAGCAGCAATTCGGTGAGTCCTTGCGGATAGATTTCCCAGCCCATGTCGGTGCGGCCGTTTTCCAGCGGCGGCGTGCGCGGCGGGTTTTCGGCGCTGCAGAAGGCGCGGAAGTAATAGTTCACGCCGAGGAAGTCCATCGGCTGGTGGATAGCGGCCATGTCGCCTGCCTCCACTTGCGGTGCATTGGCGCCGTGGTGGCGCAGTGCGAGTTCCGGATAACGGCCTTTGAAAATTGGGTCCATGAACCATTGTACCGAACGCGCGTACTCCACTTCCGCCAGGGCGCGATCAGCCTCGCTGTCGGTTGCAGGGTCGGCGGTCCACTGGTTCAGAACGATGCCGAGCTTCGCTTTCGAACCGACGGCGCGCATCGCGCTCATCGCCAGGCCGTGCGACAGCAGCAGGTGGTGCGAGACCTGGACGGCGGCCTTTGCGTCGCGCACGCCCGGCGCGAACTGGCCGTTGCCGTAGCCAAGGTTGGCAGTGCACCAAGGCTCATTGTGGGTGGCAATGCTGGCCACGCGATCGCCAAAGCGGCGCGCCACTTCGGCGGCATATTCGGCGAAGTATTCGCAGGTCGCGCGATTGAGCCAGCCGCCCTCTTCCTGCAAGGCTTGCGGCAAGTCCCAGTGGTACAGCGTGACGTAGGCCTGCTTGCCCTTTTCGTGCAAGGCGGTGATCAGGCGGTCGTAGAAGGCAAAGCCAGCCTCGTTCCAGGCGCCCTTGCCGTCGGGTTGCACGCGAGACCAGGCGATGGAGAAACGGTATGCATCGACACCGAGGGAATCGATGATGTCGACGTCCTCGCGGTAGCGATGGTAGTGATCGCAGGCGATGCTGCCGTCACTGCCATCCTTGATCTTGCCGGGCGTGTTGCAGAAAACGTCCCAGATTGAGAGGCCTTTGCCGTCCTCCTGGTTGGCGCCTTCGATCTGGAAGGCGCTGGTGGCTACGCCCCAGAGAAATTCGGGCGGCAGGCGTGTGTCTTTCATACTTGATTTCGCAGGTAAAAGCTAAGGGATGGCCTGCCTCGCGGGACGAGGCAGGCCGCGTTGCGGCAGGCTTAGAACTCAATGCCCGCGTTAACACCGATGGTGCGTGGAGGCAGGTACTGGGCCACCCACACGTTTGCGCCGTTCATGGCGCTGGTCTTGATACGCTTGTCGCCTACGTTGCGCACGAAGGCATCCACCCAGAACTGCTTCGGACCCTGGTAGCGCAGGCCGAGGTCGAACTTGGTGTAAGCAGCTTGCTGGTCTTCCGGGCCCAGGTTGAAGATCGACAGTTCGGACTTGGTCTCATAGTGTGCCGAAACGCGCGGGATCAGCGTGTCGCCACTCGCCAGGCGGAAAGTGTGCTGGTAGTTCAGGTGGGCCGAGAACTTCGGAGCGTGCGGCATGGTGTTGCCGGTCACGTTCAGGCAGTTCGAGTTCAGGTCCGGGCAGAACGGCAGCGCGTAGTCATTGGAACCGGCGATCAGGAAACCGAGCTTGGTATGGGTGTAGGCCAGGGCCAGCGCCAGCTTGTCATCCTGCGACAGCTTGGCCTGGATTTCCGACTCGAAGCCCCACACCTTGGCGCCGTCCACATTGCTGGTGACGAAGGTGTGCGAGCCATCCGGATTGGTGACCGGAGAGCTGAACTGGAAGTCCTTGAAGTTCTCGTAGTACAGCGCATTGTTGACGCGCAGCGCGCCGCCGAGGAAAGAGCTCTTGCTGCCGATCTCGTAGTTGGTCAGGGTTTCAGGGTCGTAAGTACGGCCGCCGTCCTGCAGGCCGCCAGCCTTGTAACCGGTAGCGACGCTGGCGTACAGCATGTGGTTCTTGTTGACGTCATAGCTCAGGCGCGCCAGGCCGGTGGTCTTGCTGCCTTTGTAGCGGCCATCGTTGGATGGCACGCTTGGGCTGTAGCCCTGGCCTGGCTTGGTTGGGTCAATGCTCGGGCTCAGTGGAACCTGTGGCGCGGCTGGATCGCTGTTCCAGGTGTAGCCGTTGCCGCCTTCATTGGTGCGCTTGTCCGAGGTGTAACGCAGGCCGCCGGTCAGGTGCATGCTGCCGACGTTCCAGGTGGCCTGGCCGAACACCGCACGCGAGTCCACGGTTTCTTTCGGCTGGATGAAGGAACCCTGCCAGTTCACACTGCCCTGCTGGGTGCCATGCATGATCGGGATGTCGAAGCGGATGCCGTTGTCTTCCGCCGCATAATAGGCGCCCAGTTGCCAGTCCACTTCCTTCTGGCCAACCGACTGCAGTTGCAGTTCGTGGCTGTTGCTGCTGTACTTGGACCAGACAGTGTTATTGGCCTGGTAGTCGCCGCCGGTGGTGAAACTGGTTGGCAGCACGCGGCCGCCGTCCTGGTCATAGGTGGACGAGCCGGAGAACTTGGAGTGGCCGGCGATGTAGGTCAGCGACATGTCCGGGCTCACCGCATATTCCAGGCGGCTGCGGAAGGTGTCCACATTACGGTGCAGGTATGGCGCGGTGTCGATCAGGGCCGACCACTCGTCCTGACCCGCGCGCGGCGTCTGCATCAGGTTCATGCTCGGGGTGCCGCGGTCCTGGAAGCGCTCGTAGGAGATGTTCCACTTCAGGCGATCAGTCGGCTGGTACAGCCAGCTCACGCGCACGCCGCTCTGGTTCTGTGCGTTGTAGCGCGGGCCATTGACGACGTAGTTGTTCGGGTTAATCGGCTGGAACTTGGCCGGGTCACCACCACTTGCAAGATAGGCTGCTCGCTGGTCGGCGAGCGAAATGTTCGGGAAGTTCTGGTACTTCACATAGCCGTCGTGCTGCTCGTGGATCACGGCCACGCGCAAAGCGGAGTTGTCGCCGGTCGGTACGTTCAGGGCGGCGCGGGCGCCGAGGCGGGCGTAATCGCCGATGCCGCCGGAAACGCTGCCCGAAAATTCTTTCAGCTTAGGCTTGACGGTCTGCATATTGACCGCACCGACGGTGGAGTTGCGGCCCCACAGCGTGCCTTGGGGGCCGCGCAGGACTTCAATCGCTTCCACGTCGAACAGCAGCGCGGTGGCGCCTTCCGGACGCGGCGAGTAGATGCCATCCACGAAGAAAGCGACTTCCGGATCGGCGTATTCGGTCTTGGCGGAGTCGTTGCCGATACCGCGCATGGTCATGGTGATGACGCCGTGGTCGCCCTGGCCGGTGGCCTGGAAGCTCGGCACCAGGTTGGTCACGTCCTGGATGGTTTGCACGTGTGCGTCTTCCAGCGCCGCTGCATCCAGGGCGGTAACGGCCACTGGAGTCTTTTGCAGGGAAGTGGTGCGCTTGGTCGCCGTGATCAGGACTTCTGGCACGACGGTGGATTCGGTGTTGGCGGCCGGCGCAGCAGGGGCTTGCTGCGCGGTTGCACTGTTGGCGGACGCGACCAGGGCCAGCACCCCGATCTGGATTGCTGAAAACTTCATGTTGTCTCCGGTAGTTGTTGTGAAAACGATTTCTTATTTCTTGAAAACGTTTTCATGGTACATTTTCAAAAAATAAAAAGTCAACAGAATTTTTCAGGAGACGACAAAAAATGGTACCGATTCCAACACGGCGGATACTCATCGTTGGCGGCGGCAGCGCGGGCTGGCTGTGCGCCGCTTACCTGGCCAAGATGTTCGGCGACAGCAAGCAAATCACGCTGGTGGAAGCACCTGAAATCGGCGCCATCGGCGTCGGTGAAGGCAGCTTCCCCTCCCTGCGCGCGACGCTCGCCGCGCTTGGCATTCCGGAAGCGGAATTCGTGCGCGAATCCAGCGCCACCTTCAAGCAAGGCATCACCTTCCGCAACTGGCTGCATGGGGACGATCATTACTTCCATCCCTTCTCCATGCCGAGCCAGCGTCCGTGCGCGCCTGAGCTGCTGCCCTACTGGCTGCAAGGCCTGGCGGGCGATGTACCATTCGCCGAAGCCGTCACCATGCAAAAGCGCGTGGTAGATGCGCAACGCGCGCCGAAACGCCCCGGCGACAGCGACTACAACGGCCCGATGAACTACGCCTACCACTTCGATGCCGCGCGCTTTGGCGGACTATTGGCCAGGCACGCGCGCGAACTCGGCGTGCGCCATGTGCAGGACCACGTCGACGGTGTGCAGCTCGCCCCCGATGGCGCCATCGCCAGCGTCGACACGCGCGGGCACGGCTCCCTCACGGCCGACCTGTACATCGACTGCTCCGGCTTCCGCGCCCTGCTGATCGGCGGCGCGCTGGGTTCGCCGTTCCACAGCGTCAGCGACGTCCTGCTTTGCGATACCGCGCTGGCAGTGCAGGTGCCCCACCCTGCGCCGGATACGCCCATCGCCTCCGCCACCATCTCCACCGCGCACGAAGCCGGATGGACCTGGGACATCGGCCTGCAGGAACGGCGCGGCATCGGTTACGTATATTCCAGCCGCCACACCAGCGACGAACGCGCCGAGCAAATACTGCGCGCCTACGCCGGCCCGGCTTCCGATGGCCTGAACGTGCGCAAGATCCCCATGCGCGTCGGCTACCGCGAACAGCACTGGATCAAGAACTGCGTAGCGATCGGCCTGGCCGGCGGCTTCCTCGAACCACTGGAAGCATCCGGCATCGGCCTGGTTGAATCGGCAGTGCACATGCTGGGCGCCCTGTTCCCGCACAATGGCGACATGGCGCCACTGGCACGGCACTTCAACCAGTTCATGAGCGAGCGCTACGCGCGCATCGTCGACTTCATCAAGCTGCACTACTGCCTTAGCCAGCGCCGCGAGCAATTCTGGGTTGATAACTGCGACCCGGCCACCTGGACCGGCAGCTTGCGCGACAAGCTCGCCATGTGGCGCTGCCGCCCGCCGCAGCGCATGGACTTCCTGACCGACTTCGAGATGTACCCGCCCTCGAGCTGGCAATACGTCTTGTACGGCATGGGCTTCCCGAAGGCCATGCCGCCTTTGCCTGGCCTGAAACCGATGGCCGATGCAGCGCGCCAGGAATTCGCCAATATTGCTGCCGTTTCTGCGCGGGCCGTGGCCGACCTGCCCGATCATCGCGCCTTCGTGGCCCAGTTATCCCAGCATGAAAACGCTTTCAGAAATGATTTTCATACCATTCGTGCAACACTGAACCGCTGAGCATTCGTTGCCGCCGGGTTGTATGGTAATCTCCAGCTGAAAAGCTTTTCAGAATGAGAAAACCCTTGAACGACCACTCCACCGCCCCTTCGCCAGCCACGCTGACCGACGTCGCCCGCCGCGCGGGCGTTTCACCCAGCACCGTTTCGCGCATTTTGAACGGCACCGCCAAAGTGGCCGACGAGAAGCGGCAAGCCGTGCAGGCCGCGATCACCGAGCTGAATTTTGCCCCCAACCAGATGGCGCAAAGCCTGAAGCACGGGCGCACGATGACGATCGGGATCGTGGTGCAGGATATCGCCTCCCCCTTCTTCGACGAGATCCTGCACGGTGTGGACGATGGCTTGAAAGGCACCGGCTACGCTTCGGTGATCGTCAGCGGCCACTGGAATGCCGACGAAGAAGCGCAGCGCATCCGACTGCTGCTGGCCCGCAAAGTAGACGGCATCATCCTGCTGACCGGCCGCATGACCGATGCAGCGGTGCTGGGCTTCGCGGCGCAGCGCCCCATCGTCTCGCTGGGCCGCGTACTGCGCACCAGCCGCGCCATCGGCTTCGCACTCGATAATGAACACGGCGCCTGGCTGGCCGTGCGCCACCTGATCGAAATGGGCCACCGCCGCATCGCCCACCTGGCGGGCCCCGCCGACAATCGCGACTCGGTGGAGCGCCTGGCCGGCTACAAGCGCGCGCTGAAAGAAGCCGATATTCCCTTCGACCCCGCCCTGGTGGTGGAAGGCGACCTGCAGGAAGCCGGCGGCCTGATGGCGATGAACCGCCTGTTCGACAGCAAGCATCCCTTCACTGCAGTGTTCGCGGTCAACGACCAGACAGCGTATGGCGCGCGCTTGTTCCTGTACCGCAAAGGCATCCGCGTGCCGGACGATGTTTCGCTGGTCGGCTTCGACGACCTGCCCGGCTCCTCCTACACCACCCCGCCGCTGACCACCATCCGCCAGCCGCTGTACGTGATCGGCCAGACCGCCGTGCAGTCCATGCTTGGCCTGCTCAACGGCGAGGAAGTTGAAGGCACCATCCCGCCGGTCGAGCTGGTGGTGCGTGAAACGACACGGCGCATCCGCTAGCGCTCAGGGAACGCGGCGCACCACGTCGCCGCTGTCGACTTGCCCTTGCCTGACCCGTAGCCAGCTCTTGCCAGTCAAGCGCTCGAAGTTATTGAACGGTGACGGCAGCGCGTCAGCATCAAAGCCGGGCGCATTCTTCAGGTCATAATGCAGGTGAACCAGGAAGGCATCGCCGGAAAAGCCCATTTCACCGACCTTCTGCCCCGCCTTCACGGTATCGCCCACCTTCACAGTCACGCTGCCCTGCCTCATATGCGCCATGAGGCTGATTTCACCGTTCCCATGGTCGATTTCCACGTGGTTGCCCCACATGATGCTCGGGTCAGCGATGAACTGCTCCTTGCCAAATGACGGCCCCTTGCCCTTGGCATTGTCCGGAATCGTGGCAACCGCGCGAATCACTTTGCCGCCAGCCGGCGCCAGGATCGGCTTTCCCCAACCATACCAGTCCTCGTTGCGCGAGCCGTCGCCCTTGAACATGCGTCCCTGGTCGTCGGTAACGACGAAATCGTAGCTGTAGCGCATGAAGTTGCGCTTCCATTTCAGCGCTTGCGCCATCGGGTCCAGCAAAGGCAGGCGGCGGTGATGGCCGTAGAAATCATGGCCGTCATGCACCAGGATTGGTCCGGCAACAGGCAGCTGCAACTGCGCTTTCGGTTTGTAGGCAGTTGGCGCCACCGGGACTTCGACCGTATATTTAGTGTCATCGCCCACGTCGAACTTGAAGGTGTAGCGCAGGCGGGACAGATCCAGCTCCTGGGGGAAAGCAAACAGGGGATTGAAAACCAGTTCCGACTGGCCTGGCTCAATAAAGCGGTTCGGCACCACAAACACACTGCGGCCATTGGCGCCTACACGATATTGTGCAACCAGCTTGCCGGCGTCGCCCAGAACGGAAACTTCGACTTCGCTCAGTTCAACCTTGTCTTGGCTATCATTTTTGACCAGGAAGTCGATGTTCAGCAATTGCTGGCCTTTGCCCTGTTCGATCAGTGGCTTGGACGGCGCCACGCTCACATTGATCGGATCAGCGAATGCAAAACCGGCCGCCAGGGCCGTTGCAGCGAAGGCGATATGGTGTAATTTCATTCAGTCCCCCATGGTTTTTAATAGTGGGGGGACTTTACCCGGCGCCGGGACACAAACGCGGAAATTTGCGACGAACTGCACGATTCTTGGCGTGATCGGCTCCGGGAATGTATAATCCAGCCCTCCGGAAGCGTGGCCGAGTGGTTGAAGGCAGCAGTCTTGAAAACTGCCGACGGTTAATCCCGTTCGTGAGTTCGAATCTCACCGCTTCCGCCAAATTCAGGCCCTACCATGACCGCATCCCGCCGCTATAACAAACGCCAACTCAAGAAAAAGCACCTCGGTGAGTTCCAGGAACTCGGCTTCCTCGTGGAAGCGCAACTGGTCGGCACCCTGACCCTGGCCGAACACAACGCCCTGATCCACCAATTCCTCGAAGAAGCCATCGAAGCCAATGGTCTCGCTTTCGGCGGTGGTTATAACGACGATTTCGGCGGCATCGTAGTGTCGAGCAAGCCCTATGGCAAAGTCGAAGAAAGCCATCGCACTCTCGTGCAGGACTGGCTTTCCAAGCAAAGCAAGCTGACTAACGTCAAAGTCGGCGAACTGCGCGACGCGTGGTACGGCTGGGGTTGAACCGCCACTGAGCGGCGCGTCCCTACTGCGCTCCGCTTCTTCCCCATCTGACATACGATGGGTGCCGCATACACTTGGGTGACGGTCATTGCACATGAACTACACATCCGAGTTGTCCGGCAACCCGCGCGATGGTGCGGCTGCCGCTGACAGCCAAGCTGCAAGAACCCTGTTCGAATACGAAGCTGGACCGGCTTCGGGGCGCCTGGCGCTGATCGTGGTTGCCGTTTCGCTAGGGATGTTTATCGCGCTCATCCCTTTCGCGCGCATGCCGCTGGCAGCTGCGCCGTGGTTTATCCCCCTGCACCAGCCGGTTCTCGTGATCAACGACCTGATCACAATGACGCTCCTGCTCGGCTATTTTCGCCTCATCCGCAGGCAGTGCATCCTTATCCTGGCTTGCGGCTATCTCTACTCGGCCGTCATGGCAACGGTGCACCTGTTGTCCTTTCCGGGCGTATTCAGCCCCACCGGGCTGCTCGGTGCCGGACCGCAAACCACCGGCTACCTGCACGTGTTCTGGCACATCGGTTTTCCCGCTGCAGTCATTGCCTATTCCTTCGTCAAGCAAGCCGGCCGGTGCGCCGAAAAGCTGGGGTGGGCGACGGCAAAAGCGGTGATGCTGACGCTCGCGAGCGCAGTACTGCTTGGGACGCTCGCAACGGTGGGGGGCGACTGGCTGCCGCCAATGCTGAAGGACGACCATTACTCGTCCGTTTTTAACATCGGGCGCTACGGGCAATGGTTCATTACCGGCCTGGCCCTGGCGATCCTGTTCACGCGCCGCTCAACCTCGGCGATAGATATGTGGCTGGCGGCGGTGCTGTCCGCATGGTTCTTCGAGATCGGGCTGGTCAGCGTGTTCAACGCCGGCCGATGGGATGTCGGGTTTTACGCAGGCAGGGCATATGCCCTGGTTTCCTCGAGCTTCGTCCTCATCATGCTGCTGACCGAGCACGGACGCATGTACCGCGACCTTGCCGAGGCCCAGGCCACCGCAAGCACCGCAGCCCGGCTCCAGGAAATGCAGCAAGTGCTGCGCCTTGCACTGGAAGCAGGAAGGATGGGCGTATTCAGCTGGGACCTCACCAACAAACGCGCCTGGTGGAGCCCGGAAGTGGAGCGCGACATCCTTGGGCTGCGTACCGGTGGGCTGGCTTCGGAGCCGGGCGCGATGATGCGATACGTATTAGCCGAGGACCGGGACCGCCTGCGCGCACAGGTGCGCGACGCCATCGCCAACAAGGGCGATTGCGACATCGAGTTCCGGCTGCGGGACGCGCAGGGAAACATGCGATGGGCGTTCGGGCGCGGGAAGGCCAGCTACGACGAGCGCGGCAAAGCGACGGGCGCCTTCGGCGTCATTGCCGACATTACGGAGCGCAAGCGCAGCGAGGCGGCGGCAGCCGAGATGGAGCTGCACTTCCACACGCTGGCAGACGAATTGCCGGAGATCGCATGGATGGCTCGGCCGGACGGCTGGATCTATTGGTACAACCGGCGCTGGTATGAGTACACCGGGCTGTCGCAAAGCGAGGCCGAAGGCTGGGGTTGGCGTCAAGTGAACGACCCGGACCTGTTGCCGATTATCGTTGAACGGTGGCGGCACTCGGTCGCCACCGGCGAGCCATATGAAATGGTGGTCCCCCTGAAAGGTACCGACGGCCGTTGGCGGCAGTTCCTGAGCCGGGCCGTAGCGCTGCGCAACAACGACGGTCAAATCATCCACTGGTTCGGAGTCAATGCCGACATCACCGCGCAAACCGAGGCGGAACAGGCGCTCAAGCTGGCGGACCAGCGCAAGGACGAATTCCTGGCTACCCTCGCCCACGAGCTGCGCAATCCGTTGGCACCGATCCGCAACGCCGCTGTGCTGTTGTCGCGCATGGCCGGGCTTCCGCCCACCGCCGAACGGATACTGGCCGTGATTGACCGCCAGTCGCGGCATCTCGCGCGACTGGTCGACGACCTGCTGGAAGTGTCCCGGATCACCCAAGGGAAGGTCTCCCTGCGCAAGACGGATGTGTCGCTGGTCGATTGCCTGTCCGACGCACTGCAGGCGGTGGAAGAATCGCTTAAGGCTGCCGGGCATGAGGTACTGGTGCAACTCCCCGACGATCCCTTGTATGCGTCAGCGGACACCACCCGCATGGTCCAGTGTTTCCTCAACTTGCTGAACAACGCGATCAAGTTCACTCCACACGGCGGCGTCATCAGCGTATCGGCCGAGCGCCTGGACGGAAAGGCGAAGATTTCGATCACCGATAGCGGCATCGGCATTCCGCCGGAACACATCAAGGACATCTTTGGCTTGTTCTCGCAAGTCACCCCCGCGCTCGAACGCAGCCAGGGCGGCCTCGGGATCGGCTTGTCTCTGGTGAAGGGTTTCGTCGAACTGCATGGCGGCAGTGTCGAGGCCGCGAGCGATGGCGCTGGCACCGGCAGCACCTTCACGGTATCCCTGCCGCTGCTCGAACGGCCGGTCATTGCCCCGGCTGGAGCGCCGCGCGCCGGCCGCGAGGCAACGATGCAGCCGCGCCGCGTCCTGGTCGTCGACGACAACCGCGACGCGGCCTCGAGCATGGTCGCACTGTTGCAGTCCGCCGGCCACCAGGTACGCGAGGCGCACGACGGGCAGGAGGGACTGCGGCTCGCGTTCGAGTTCGAGCCGGAGGTGGTCCTGCTCGACCTGGGCATGCCGGGCATGTCCGGCTTCGACGTGGCGCGCGAACTGCGGGGCCGCATTGCGCAACCCGGGCCGCGCATCATCGCCGTCACCGGATGGGGCCAGGAAAGCGACCGCCGGCTGACGCGTGAGGCCGGATTCGACTTTCATCTCACCAAGCCGGTCAATCACATGGAACTGGACGTCCTGCTATCGATGAAAACGCCGGCTGCCGACCAGGCAGCTGCGCCGGTCCACCATTAGCTTGCTTGCGCGTTGCCCGACCTGACTACGATCTCTTTTCCCTCGTATGTGATTTCGCTGTCTGCAGCATCCAGGTTGCCTGAAGTTGAAACACCTGGCTTGATGAAGTGGACTTTGAACGTGCGCTTCTCCGGCATTCCCTTGTATGTCCCTTCGCGCTGGCCGATGGTCACCGTACCTGTCTTGTCGTCGTAACGCAGCGGAATGCGGCTGTATTCGCCGCGCGTGTAGCCATTGCTGACGCCATCGTCCTCATACAGCGAGAACTCGCCATTGGCGCCGGTATAGACCTTCAGCGTAACCGGCGCATCCGGGTGCTCGTCCACGTACTGCTGCACCGGCACCGTCGGCACTATCGCGCCGGCCTTTACGAAGACCGGAATGCGTGCGGCGGGTGCCGCTGCCGTGATCGTGGTGCCGCCTTTGTGCACTGCCCCGCTGTCGAAGTCATACCAGGATGCGCCTTTTGGCAGGTAGACGCTGCGTTCGCGGGCGCCGTAGCTCGTCACGGGTGCGACCAGGAGGGCGTGGCCGAACAGGTACTGGTCTTTGATATCTTTCACCCGATCGTCATGCGGGAAATCCATCACCATGCCGCGCATGATCGTGCCGGAATCGTGGTAGGTGTCCGAGGCAGTGGCGTAGATGTATGGCATCAGGCGGTAGCGCAGCTTCAGGTAGGACACCATGGAGTCACGCATCTCCGAACCTTCCGGGGCGATGTTGTAGATCTCGCGCTTGACCACTTCGCCGTGGGAACGGAACAGCGGCGAGAAGGCACCGAACTGGAACCAGCGCAGGTTCAGCTCCTGCCACTCTTTCAGGTCGGCTGGATCGACCTGGCCGCCGGCAGTGTTGCGGTTTTCCTGTGCCGAGCCTATGTCGCCGTACTGGTAGCGGTTTTCCTGCGCGTAGCCGCCGATATCGTGGGTCCAGTTCGGGATGCCGGACATCGACATATTGACGCCGGAAGCAATCTGGTCGTACAGGTTGTTCCAGCGGCTCGCAACGTCGCCGCTCCACACGGCAGTTGCGTTGCGTTGGATGCCTGCGAAGCCGGAACGCGACAGGATGAACTGGCGCTTGTCCGGCTGGTCACGCTTCAGGCCTTCGTACATTCCTTGCGTGTGCAACAGGCTATAAGGGTTGAAGGTGACTTCACCCGCGCCGTAGATCGTAGGGCCGATCAGCTTCTTGAAGTCTGCGGGACGGGTGTTGGACAGCACATCCGGTTCCGTGTTGTCCATCCACCAGGCGTCGAAGCCCAGGTCCACCAGCTTGTGCTTCATCTGGCGATAGTAGATTTCACGTGCTTCCGGTGCGTAGGGGCTGTAGTGGCTGTTCTTGTAGCCGGGGCCAACCCAGTCCAGCGCACCGTTTTCGACGTTCTTGGTCCACATGTGGCCCTTGGATGCGAACTCCTTGTAGTTGTCCGTGGTGTCGTAATACTTGCCCCAGATGGAGATCATGATGCGCGCATTCTGGCGGTGCACTTCGTCCACCATCCCTTTCGGATCGGGGAAGCGGGCCTTGTCGAAGTCGTGCGAGCCCCAGGCGTTTTCTGGCCAGTAGAACCAATCCTGCACGATGTTATCGAGCGGCC
>JBCNOP010000076.1:0-21180 GCA_039593775.1 Pseudoduganella sp. | reverse complement strand
CCTTCGGTCAGCGGAGCGCCGGTGAATTCAACTGCTTCGTACAGGAAGAAGTTCACCTTCGAACGGTAGGACCAGTCAGTCACGACGAACAGGTTGCCTTCTGCCAGCGGGTAGTTGTAGCGGGCGTTCAGGTTGATGATCCACTTCGGTGCCTGTGGCAGCGCATTGCCGTCGATGACCACGCGGCCGGACGAGTTGATCGGATCCAGGACGGTGCACTGCGCGCATTTGTTCACGGACAGCGATGGATCGCGGATCTCGGTGAAGTTGTACGAAGCGCTGGCGGACATCTTGAAGTCGTTGGTGATGAAGCCTTCGATTTCGCCTTCGATGCCGCGGCCCTTGGTCTTGGCAGCGTTGATCAGCTTGGTGACGTTGGAGTTACCGCCAACCACGGTCAGCTGCTGGTTCTTCACGTCGTAGTCGTACACGCTCAGGGAAGCGCGTGCGCGGCGGTTCCACAGGTCGGCCTTCACACCAGCTTCGATCGAAGTGATGGTCTCGGCATCAGCCACGGTGATCGGCACTGCGGTCGAAGCAGCAGCGATCGATGGCGCGCGGAAGCCGGTGGCATAGCGGGCGTACAGGCTCACGTCGTTGTTCAGCTTGTAGGTGCCGCTCAGGTCCCAGTTGAACTTGTCCTTGGACTCGGAAACCGACTTAGGACCAACCAGAGTGGTGCCAGTGGTTTCCAGGGTGTCGAAGTCCTTCTTGTCTTCGGTGTAGCGCAGGCCGCCGCGTACGGTGAAGGCATCGGTCACGGCGTAGTTCACGGAGCCGAACAGTGCCCAGGCTTCGTTCTTCTGCTGCGACTTCACGCGCGAGGTCTGGGTGCCGGCAACGTTGAAGTTGTCCTGGCCTGCTACAGCCTTCTCGTCGAAGTAGTACACGCCTGCCTGCCAGTTCATCGGGCCGGTGTACTTGGACTCTACGCGGAACTCTTGCGAGTACTGCTTGATGTCCGGTACGAAGGCGGCGGTGGCAACCTGGAACGGTACTGCCGGGGCGTCGCCTGGATTGCCGCCGTCGATGTCGCCGCGCGAGTTGTAGCGGGCCACGGTCTCGTAACCGGTGATCGAGTACAGCTTGTGCGCGCCCAGGTCCCAGCTCATGCGCACGTTCGCACCCTGGGTCTTCAGTTCCTGGTCTTCACGGCCGTTGATGGCGATCTTTTCCGGATCGAAGCCGTCCACGAAGCTGTTGGTGCCCTTCTTGATGATGTTGGCGCGGAACAGGCGCGAGCTGCCGGTGGTCTGGCGCTGGTGCACGTTGAACAGGGCATTGAACACGCCGTTTGGCTGGTACAGCACCTGCACGCGTTCTGCGTGCTCGTTGTAGCCTTCCAGCGCGTCTTTCTCGCCGGTGTAGGTGTTGGAGACGTAGTCGTCGCGATGCTGGCGCAGGGTCGACACGCGCAGCGCCCACTCTTTCGACAGCGGCACGTTGGCAGCTGCTTCCAGGTTGACGGTGGCATTGGTTGCGTAGGAAACGTTGTAGAAGCCTTCCACGCCGCGCAGGCTTGGCTTGGCCGATTCGAACTTGACCACGCCGGCCGGGGTGTTACGGCCGAACAGGGTGCCTTGCGGGCCGCGCAGGACTTCCACGTTGGCCAGGTCGAACATCGGGTAACCCTTCAGGATCGGGTTTTCCTGCACCACGTCGTCGTAAATCAGCGAAACCGGCTGCGAGGCGAACACGGCGAAGTCGGCGTTACCGTAGCCGCGGATGTAGAAGCGCGGGAATACACGGCCGGTCGACGATTCGACGTTCAGCGATGGCGTCTTGCCAGCCAGGACGCGGATATCCTGGCCGCCGGACAGCAGGATGTCCAGCTTCTCAGCCTTGATCGAGGACACGGACACCGGCACGTCGCGGATGTTCTCGGCGCGGCGCTGTGCGGTCACGGTCACTACTTCCATTTGGCCGGCTGGGGCCTGGGCTGCTTCCTGGGCCATGGCAGCCATCTGCACAGTCGCCAGGCTCACCAGCACGTGCATTTTGGACAACTTCATCATGTTCTTTCCTTGTGGGCGGTTTGATGGATGTCCCCTATTCTCCCCACAGGTTGCGGTCTGTCGCCGCAAAATAGCGCGCATTATATACCCACTATAACAATCAGGCACTATTCCTTGATCGTCAATGTGCTACCAGTGACTCCCGCATAGAACACCACCAGCTTCACCGGTCCCTTGCCCACATTGCGGCCGTTGTGCAGCGTATTCACCACTTCGGCCAGCGCCTGGCCGGCCACCACACGCCTGGTGCTGCCGTCTTTCAGGCTCACTTCCAACTCGCCTTCCAGCACAAAGCCGAACGATGGAACCGGGTGCATGTGCCAGCCGGTTTCGCCGCCCGGCGCGATTTCAACCAGCAGGCCTGTCACCTCCGCCTGCCCGCTCGGGTAAGCCAGCGCAGCGCCGTTCCAGCTCGCTGGCGACTGCATCAGCTTGGTGACCTTGATGGAAGCGGACTGTTCCAGCGCAATGGCAGGCTGGACAGCGAGGAAGGCGAGCACGGCAACGACAGAAGCGAAGTTTTTCATGGCTGTCTCCGGTTGGTATATGCCGCATGATAGACGCAGGTCAAAGCCGGATCAATCAGGCCTCCTAGACTGGCTTGATCCCCGCAACAAAAGGGGACTTCCGAACTCGCCAGGAGACATCATGAAGAACTTTCCGCAAGAAATGAGCCATGCCTCGGGCGCCACGCTGGCGCTCGACACCACCCGCCTTCTCGTCGCACTCAAGCAGCCGAAAGAGCGCAGCGCTGTCGAACAATTCCTGCACAGCGTGGACCTGTTCCTGGAAGATGAAGCGGATGAAGGCATGGTGCCGGGTGAACGCGTGAACCACACCAGGACCCGCTACTTCGTGCAGTCACGCCGCCCGCTGGATGACGGGCGCCTCGCCAAAATTGAAGAAGCCGGCGCCCAGCTCGGGATCGACTGGATCGGCCCGGTCTACCGCCAGGCCGGCCAGCGCGGCCGCCGCGCCCTGATGGCGCCCCTGCCCCATGTAGCCGTGGTCAAGCTGCGCCAGCGCGATGCGGGCTTCAAGCTGCCCGAAGGCCTGGGCGCCAAAGGCGCCGCCGAGCCGGCGATCCAGGAAATCACGGAGAAATCGCGCTACCTGAACGGCCACCACTACCTCCAGATCAGCAACGTCAAGGAAATCAATGCCTACCAGTTGCGCGAGCGCCTGCGCCAGATCCCCAACGCGCCGATCTCGGACTTCCAGTTCGAGACCATGCCCTTGCTCACGCCAACCTCGATCGCCCCCAACGACACGCTGTTCCCGCAGCAGTGGGACATGACCCGCATTGAAGCCGGCGGCCCCGGTACCACCGGCTGGGACATCACGACCGGCGTCGCCACCACCGTGGTGTGCGTGCTCGATGAAGGCTGCGACCTGACCCACCCGGACCTGCGCTTCGCCGCCCCCGGCATCAACCTCGGCACCATGAGCGGCGACGGCTCGCCCACCGGCAACCACGGCACCGCCTGCGCCGGCATCGTGGCCGCCACCTATAACAACGGCACCGGCGTCACCGGCGTGGCGGGCGATGCGCGCATCCTGCCGGTTGCCTTCGATGCCTGGACCGACGTCGAAGTTGCAACCGGCATCAACTACGCCTCCGCCAACGGCGCCAGCATCATCAGCATGAGCTTCGGCTGGAACGGCTGGAGCCCGGCGATTATCGACCCAGCCATCCAGAGCGCCTTCAACAACGACCTGGTGATGTGCGTCGCCACCCACAACTACAACGGCCCGATCACCTACCCCGCCACCAATCCGCTCGTGATCGCGGTCGGCGCTTCGGACGAAGCCGACAACCGCAAGACCCCGGCCAGCCCGGACGGCGAACCCTGGGGCTCCAACTTCGGCCCGCAGATCTCGGTAGTCTCGCCCGGCGTGCACATCCCCACCACCGACCGGCAAGGCGCGGCTGGCTACAACGCCACCGACTATGACCTGGTATTCAACGGCACCTCCTCCGCCACGCCGCATGTGGCCGGCCTGGCCGCCCTGATCCGCAGCGTCTACCCGACGCTGGACAATATGCAGGTACGCGCCCACATCGAACGCACCGCGCAGAAAGTAGGCGCCGTGGCCTATGCCGACACCGCAGGCAAGTCGAATGGCAGCTGGAATCAGGAAATGGGCTACGGCCGCATCAACGTCTTCCGCGCCCTCGATGAAGCCGACGTGATGATCAAGGACGCACCGGCCGACAGCGGCACCGAGCCTTTCACCGGGGGCAATTTCTGGGACTTCTCCGACATCGTGGTACGCATCAACGACGACAACGTTTTCGTGCCAAGCGACCCGCTGCAATCGAAGAATGTGGAGCGCGGCCAGGCCAACTACATCTACGTCCGGGTCACCAACAAAGGCGCACGCGATGCGCGCAACGTCACGATCAGCACCCGCATCACGCCTTACGTCGGGCTGCAATTCGTCTACCCGCCCGACTGGACGCAGGTCGACGGCATGCACGTCAGCCCCACCGGCATCACCACCAGCTTTGCCAGCGTGCCGGCCGGCGGCACGGTCATGGCCAAGTTCCGCATCGAGGCGGCGCAAACGGAAGACCTGTACGGCTGGCAGCAAAACCATCCATGGCACCCTTGCCTGCTGGCCGTGGTCAACTCCGACAACGACTACGCCTTCGCCACGGCGCCCCTGACCGGCGATCCGATCAGCGCCCGCCGCAACAACCTCGCACAGCGCAACCTGTCGGTGATCGACGTACTGGCCGGCGCCCGCGCTGCCTTCCCCTTTGTAGCGGGCAGCCGCTACAACCGCGAAACGCGCATGACGCTGGTGATCGACCGCAGCCACCTGCCGGAAGCGATGCCGCTCACGCTCTCGCTGGATGAAGACGGCGCAGCCTTCCCCGCCATCGACTTCGACAACCAGTCCGACCCGATGCCCGGCCAGACGCACGGCGACGACGGCATGAACAAGGATTGCGGCCTGGTCTTCCTCCAGGACACCCGCGTCAAGACCCGCTTCGCCTGCTGCTGCGGCATCCTGACGCTGGCAAAAGGTTCGCACTTCGACTGCCTGCCGCACCGCACGCTCGGCAACGTGACGGTGGAAGGCGGCGATGTGGTGCTGCGCAATGGCAAACGCTATGTCGACATCCGCCAGTCAGTGGTCAAGGTCACGATGGAAAAAGAGCCGGCCACGATGTACCCGCTGGCGCTGCAGACCAGCATCCCATCAGCTGCGGCGCAAGGGACGCAGTACCAGATCAACGTAGCCCAGCTCAACGAACAAGGCACGCCGGTGGGTGGCGCATCCATGGTCTACCACGTCGCCTGAGCGCGCGGCCCTGCCGAAGCCGGGTCGACATAGACGCGGTTTCGCGCCGCTGGAACCCGGTTTCGTCGCTTTGCCGTGGCGCCCGGCGCGCCTGCTCCATAGTCTTGATGCACCAACAACGACTATGGAGCCAACATGAAACACACCATCCTCTCCCTGGCAATCGCCTTCGCCTGCGGCAGCAGCCTGGCGGCGCCGGCCGTCGACAATGCAGCCTTCGCCGCAGCGCGCCAGCAGTTTGTGGCCGGTTCCGCCGGCGATGCCTCGGCGCGCGACGCCGCCATCGAAGCCTTTGAAAAGCTGAATGGCAGCCAGCCCGGCAATCCGGTCTTCCTGGCCTACCAGGGCGCAGCCATTGCCATGCGCGGGCGCGACGCCGCAATGCCGTGGGACAAAATGAAGTTCGCGGAAAAAGGCGCCGACATGGTGGAGAAAGCCGTATCGCTGCTGGGCCCCGAACACGACACAGTGCTGCTGAACGGCGCCCCCGCCAGCATCGAAACCCGACTGGTGGCCGCCAACACCCTGCTCAACCTGCCCGAATTCATGCACCGCCGCGCAGGCGCCAAGCGCGCGCTGCAGGAAGCATTGGATTCGCCTGCGCTGGCCCAAGCCCCTGCTTCACTGCGCGCCAGCGCATTCGCAACTGCCGCCCGCGTTGCGGCCGAAGAAAAGCGCAGCGCTGACGAAATCGGCTACCTGCGCCAGGTGGTCGCCACCCAGGCCGGCACACCGTCCGTGGCCAAAGCTGCCGCCCGCCTGAAGGAACTGGACCAATGAAAGCGGCAGAACCACTGCTGTCGCTGCGCGGCGCAAGCAAGTCTTATACGCTGGGCGGCAACGTGATCCGCGCCCTGCAAGCGGTCGACCTGGCCCTGGTGCGCGGCGAGATTGCCGCCGTCACGGGACCTTCCGGAAGCGGCAAGAGCACCCTGCTTAATTTGTGCGGCCTGCTGGACAAGGCCGATGGCGGCGAATTGCTGTTCGACGGCGACACGCTGCCGGCCAATGACGAGGCGCGCCGTAGCCGCCTGCGCCGCCAGGCCATCGGCTTTGTGTTCCAGGGCTTCAACCTGGTGCCGGTAATGACAGCGCATGACAATATCGACTACCCGCTCTACCTGCTGGGCGTGCCGTCGGCCGAACGGCGCCGCCGCGTGCACGAAGCGCTAGAGCGCGTCGGCCTGGCGGGACTGGGCAGCCACAAGCCCGACCAGCTCTCCGGCGGCCAGCGCCAGCGCGTCGCCATCGCTCGCGCCATCGTCAAGAACCCGCGCCTGGTGATCGCCGACGAACCGACCGCCAACCTCGACGCCCAAACCGCCTTGCAGATCGTCGCCCTGATGCGCACCCTGGCGCACCGCGATGGCACCTGTTTCCTCGTCGCCACCCACGACGAGCGCATGCTGCCGCATTGCGACCGTTCGCTGCTGCTGGACGATGGAGTCCTGAAAGGAGCCTGCCATGCGCATTGATTTCAAATGGCTGTCGCTGGCATGCCGCAACGCCATGCGCAACCGGCGCCGTTCGCTGGTCACCCTGGCCATCACCGCCACCGGCACCGCAGCAGCTTTGCTGGGCGGCGGCTTCGCGCTGTACACCTACCAATCGCTGGCGCAGGCCAGCGCGCGCGACACCGGCCACCTGGTCCTGGCGGCACCAGGCCAGTTCGATGGCAACGACAATATGCCGCTGGAACATGGGCTGGCCGGCAGCAAGCAGCTCACGCGTGAACTGCTTGCCCAGCCGCGCGTCACGCGCGTGCTGCCGCGCCTGCAGTTCTCCGGCCTGGTCAGCAACGGCGAGAAGAGCGAAATCTTCCTCGGCACCGGCGTCGACGCGCGCCAGGAATTCCTCGTCAAGGGACCGTTCATGAAGGTCGAAGAAGGCGCTCTGCTTGAAGAAGGGCCGGCCGCCGGCCCCGGCATCGTGCTTGGCAAAGGCTTGGCGCACATCCTGCACGCACACCCCGGAACATCGCTGACGCTGATGTCCACCACCACTGCCGGCAGTTTGAACGCAGTCGACGTCACGGTGACCGGGATCGTCAGCAGCGGCATCAGCGACATCGACAAGCGCCTCGCGATGGTCGAACTCAGCACCGCGCAAGGGCTGCTGGTATCCGACAAGGTCAGCTACCTGAGCGTCTATCTCGATGAACTGGAACAGAGCGACGCGCTCGGCGCCGCCTGGCGCAAGCAGTACGCCGGCAAGCTCGAAGTGCGCACCTGGCTTGACCAGGCCCTGTTCTACCAAAGCGTGAAAGGCCTGTACAACCGCATCTTCGGTTTCCTTGGCGTGATCGTGCTGGTGATCGTGCTGTTCGCTATCGCCAATACCCTGTCGATGGCCGTGCTGGAACGCACCCGCGAGATCGGCACCTTGCGCGCCATGGGCACCACGCCCGGCGAAGTCACCCGCCTGTTCTCGCTGGAAGGCCTGGTGCTGGGCGGCGGAGGCGCGCTGTGCGGAATGGTGCTGGCTGCCGGCATGTCGATGGCCTTGCTGGTGCTGGGCCTCCAAATGCCGCCGCCTCCCGGCCGCACCGGCGGCTACCCGCTGGTGGTCGCCATTTCGCCCGTCCTGTACGTAAGCTCAGCGCTGGCCGTGACCTTGCTCGCCACGCTCGCATCCTTCCTTGTCAGCCGCAAAGCTGCCAAGCAATCCGTTGTGGAGGCACTCGCCCATGTTTAAGCCCCTGATTGCCGCTGTCCTTGCCGCAGCATGCGGCAGCGCCGCAGCGCTCGATATTCCCGGGATCCTGCGCAAAGCCGACTCGTTCCGCCTGCGCGACGCGTCCTCGCAAGTCGACACCCTGGTGCAGACCTTCAAGGACGGCAAGCCGGATAAGGAGAAACGCTACCAGGTGCTGATCCGCCCCGGCGGCAAGGCACTGATCCTCTTCCGCTCTCCCGGCGAGGCAGGACAGAAGGTGCTGATGTCCGGCGACGACTTCTGGATGCTGCTGCCCGGCAGCGCGCGCCCGATCCGCATCACGCCGCTGCAAAAGCTGCTCGGCGACGCCTCGACCGGCGACATCGCCACCATGACCTGGTCCGGCGACTATCAGGGCAGCATCGCGCGCGAAGTGGAGGTGGACGGCGAGGCCTGCCTCGAGCTGGAACTTGCTGCCACCCGCAAGACGCTGAGCTACCAGCGCGTTGTGCTGCAGGTTTCCAAGTCCGATTACCATCCGGTGCACGCCGACCTGTATGCCACCTCCAACAAACGCCTGAAGCAGGCGCGTTTCGAGCAGAACCGCATGGTGCTGCGGGATGAAATCAATACCGGCCGCGAAACGGTCGTCACCACCCTCGCCAGCAAGCCGCGCCAGTTCGGCGATGAGTTGTTCAACCCGATGTACCTTGGCCGCTCCGATGCCGCTCCGTAAGCTCCTGTGCGCAGCGCTGATTGCCGCCGCTGGGCCGGGGACCTCGCTGGCAGGCGAAATGGTCGCCAACGTCCGCGCCCAGCTTGGCACGCAATCGCTGCAGGCTGGCGAACTGCGATGGCGCGAGGGCCCGCTACGCTCGGTGCTCACCGCCACCAGGATCGATGGCGGGGACGTACAATTGCGCGCCAATGAAATGGCTTACGAAGACGCGCTGGCCGGCGGCTTCCTGACGGCCGGCAAAAAGGTGATGAGCTGGGACGTGGGCTACGCCTTCCGCCCGCTCGACGTGGTGCAGCGCGAGGAGCGCCGCGCCCTGAACCCACTGGCGCTGGTTGGTGTCCCGATGCTGGCCTGGGAGCGCTTCACTGCGGACAGCGCCACCACCGTAGTCTGGGCGAACCCGGGCCGCGGCCGCGCCGCCAGCCAGCGCGACGACGAAGCCATCGCCATCCGCCAATATTGGCAACGCGAGGCGCGCGACGAGTATGCCGTGCTGCGCCTGTCGCGGCGCAATGGGGTCGAAGCCGGAGCCTCGTTCTCGCAAGTTGCAGGCGACGGCATCGAAATGCACGCCTCCCTGCTCTGGCAGCAGCGCCCAGCGCACGGCGGCAAAGCACTGGCGGGCTTCACCTGGACTACGGAAAGCAAATTCTCGGTCCTCGGCGAAGCCTGGGCCGACCGCAGCGCCGCCCCCGGCCAGCAACGCAACCGCCTGCTGCGCGCCTCGCAATATATCGATGACGTGGAAATAGCGGCCGACACGCTATGGCAGCCCCAGAATGGCAGCAGGATTGGCACCGTCACTGCCAGCTGGAATAATGGCCCCTGGACGCTCAGCGCCAGCTACCGCCACTTCAGCGGCCTGGCCGGGCGCTATGCGAAGGATATGGCCCTGGCCAGCATCCAGCGCGGCTTCTGAATCACATCTGCCGGAACAGGTGCGCGTACAAAGGTGAAACACGCAACTTCTCCGGCCTGCCGCGCAAAGCCAGCGACATCTTGCCGCCCTCTTCCCGCAAAGCGCTCAACACGCAGGAAGAATTGACGATGGTGCCACGGTGCACCTGCCAGAACACATGCTCATCGAGCTGGGGCAGCAGTTCCTTGAGACTCATGCGTATCAGGACCTCGCTGTCCGCCGTCACCACGTTCACATATTTGTCGGCCGCCTCGAAATACACCACGTCCGCCACCGGCACCATGCGCACCTGGTTGCCGACCGCCGCGCGGATCACGTTCAGGCGCTGCGTTGCCACAGGCACGCCCAGCGCACGCAATTGCGCCGCCAGCGTTTCCAGGCCACTGGCCGGCTTGTCCTGCAAGCGCAGGCGCAAGCGCGCCACAGTGCGCGCCAGGCGCTCGTCGCTCACGGGTTTCAGCACATAGTCCGCCGCCTCGCGGTCGAACGCCTGCACAGCATATTCGTCGTAGGCGGTCACAAACACGATCTGCGGGAACGGCGCCGGCCCACTCCATGCATCGGCCAATTCCTCCGCCACTTCCAGCCCGGACTTGCCGGGCATTTTGATATCGAGGAACAGCACCTGCGGCTGCAAGGCCACCGCCTGTGCCAGCGCTTCAATACCGTTGGCACAAGTCGACACGATGGACAGCTCGGGCCACTGGCGCTGCAAGGCAGCGCTCAAGGTGGCGGCAAGGATCGCTTCGTCTTCCGCAATCAGGGCAGTAATCATGGCAAGAGAATTCGTGCAATAGCGCCCTGCGGCGCCGCTTCGAGGGAAAGGCTGGCGCGCTCGCCATACAAGGCATGCAAGCGCTCGCGCACATTGGAGAGTCCCATGCCGGTGCCAGGTTTGCCCGGACCGGCATCGGGGCCGCGCCCGGTATCAGATACCAGCAACTCCACGCCGCCGCCGGCAGTCCGCGCTGTCACCTGGACATGGCCGCCGGCGACACTCGGCTCGACACCATGGGCGATCGCGTTTTCGACCAGTGGCTGCACCAGCATGGGCGGCAATTCCAGCTTGCGCAAAGAGTCCGGCAGGTCCAGCCCAAAGCTCAAGCGCGCGCCCATGCGCACCGACATCAGGCCAAGATAAGCTTCGAGCAGCGCAAACTCCTGCTCCAGTGTCGTGTGCTGGGCACGCGATGCGCTCAGCGTCGCGCGCAAGTAGATGATCAACTGGTCCAGCATGGCTTGCGCCCGTGCCGGATCGAGCGCGATCAAGCCCTGTAGATTGGCCAAGGTATTGAACAGCATGTGCGGCTCGATCTGCGCCTGCAGCAATTGCAGCTGCGCCTGCAAGGCCTGGCGTTCAACCGCTTCGGCGCGGGCTTTCTCCAGCGCCGCTTCTGCGCGCGCCTGCGACAACCGGTCGCGGCTGGAGAAGAACAGGGTCGCCGCACCAGTCGCGAACACGGTGAACAACAAAGCGCTGATGCCACTGTTCCCAGCCAGGTATTGCAGGATGTTGGTCGGTTTACCCAACAGCCAGGCCGTCAGCTGCGAACCAAGCAAGACGCCCGCGCCCACGCCAAACACCACCACCGGAAGGAAGAACAGCCAGCTGATTCTTTCCTGTCCCCAGAGCAGGAAGCGCGCGCCATCGATCACCAGCCAGGTAATGGTGCCGATGCACATGGAAGCCAACAGATTGGTCGTGAACCGCTGCCCGCCGCCAAACACAAAGGTGATCAGGACGGCGCACAGGAAATTGAAGAGCGCGATGTACATGCCATGCGTGGCAAACCGGCGCAAGGGAAACTGGGAAATTTGAAGAATTGCTTGCATGGCAAGCATTTTCGCCTCAGGGGCGCCTGCCACGCAATCAGTTTGCGACGGAACCGCGCCCCGATGGCGCGAATCGGCCTCAGGCCAGGGCTTCCTTGGCCGCTTCCTCCGGCGTCAGGCCATCATAGAACAGGTCAGTGAACCACTCGATCTGCTCTTCGATATGGTCCTGGGCCTGCTCCACCGTAGCACCGCCCTTGACCAGAAAACCTTCCACCTCGATGCACCACTGGATCAGTTCCAGGGTTTCCGGATCGAGTTCTTCTTTCTTTTTTGCCATGTCATTCTCCCGCGTAAAACAAAAAGCCCAACCTGTTACGGCTGGGCTTTTCTTAATTCTGGCTCCCCGACCTGGACTCGAACCAGGGACCTGCGGATTAACAGTCCGTCGCTCTACCGACTGAGCTATCAGGGAAAAGAGGCAATATTATAACTGCCGTTCCGGCTTTTGCAAAGCCTATTTTAGATCACATGCCGAGCGACTTCAAAAGCTCGTCTGCATCGTCCGCGGAGATCGCCTCGGCCGGCGCCGCAGCCGCTTGGGCAGCCTGCTCGCGCTCCAGCAGGGTATCCGGGTCTTCGACTTCAGTCTTCTCGAAGTCGTGCAATTTAATAAACTCCGTGCGGTCAATTGCCAGCTCGAGATAGAAAATATTGTTGCGTTCGGTGAAGAAGGAGACGCGGCGCATTTCCGGACGGTCCAGCGGGGTATCCACGCTCAGCGTCACCTGCTTGTTCAGCACCAGCATCTTCGGCTGGTTCTGGGTAATGTTGGTATGCAGCTCGCTGCGCACCTTGCCGGTGAAGTCGCCGACGATCTGGTTCATCAGCTCGCCCATGATGTTCGCCACTTCGTCGGAAGTGAAGGAACTGGCCAGTTCGGACTTCGGCATGCCCATGCTGAGCATGTAGCGCTCATAAATCTCCATCGCCGCTTCGGCCGAGAAATTCAGCACAACCAGGCCGGTGAAGCCGCCATCGAACAGCACGAAGCAGCCAATATCAGGTTTCAGTCCGACCTTGGTAATACGCTGCACCATGGCCGAGTAGGTAATCCGGCTTTGCGACGCCACGTTCAGCACGCGGGTAACCGACGAGCACAGGGTGGTCAGCAGGTCCTCGGTGCCGTACACCACCCGTTCTTCTTTTGTAATCATTATTCAAATGCTCCGGATTAAATCTAATGGATAACTTGAAGAATAACTGATTCCACCCCAAAAGCAAAAAAGCTTATATTCAGTTTGGCAACATTCAGTCTCATCCTTGCAATATCCAGCTGGCACGGCCCTGCCCATCCAGCTGCAGGGAACGCCGTTCGCCGCCGTAGCGCACAGCGACGCGATCGCCAGCCTTGCCGCGCAATGCCAGCTTTTTCAGGCGCCCGCCCGACCACTCGACATCGGCCTCGTTCCCGCCGCGCGCGCGGATGCCATGCATGGCGCCATCCGGCCACGCCTTCGGCAGCGCAGGCAGCACGTGGATCTCATCGCCCCAGGATTGCAGCACCATTTCGATAATTCCGGCTGCGCCGCCGAAATTGCCGTCGATCTGGAATGGCGGATGGGCGTCGAACATGTTCGGATAGGTGCGCTCAGGGCCCAACAAGCCAAGCAGGATGGCGTGCGCCCGGTCGCCCTCCCCCATGCGCGCCCACAGCGCCAGCCGCCACGCCGTGGCCCAGCCGGTCGACTTGTCGCCGCGTGTGTTGAGCGTCACCTTGGCCGCCCGCACCAGTTCCGGGGTATCGCGCACATTGGCCTGGCTTGAGGGATAGATGGCGTACAGGTGCGAAACGTGCCGGTGCTGCTGTTCAGGCGCGCCGGCATCCCAGTCTTCCAGCCATTCCTGGAACTGCCCCTGCGCGCCAATGCGGTCTGCCGGCAGGCGCGCAAGGGTCGCCTCCAGCACGCGCCGCAACCCGTCGTCGCCATCCTTCAACAAAGCTTGGGCGGCCAGCGTATTGCGGAACAGGTCGCGCAGGATCTGGCGATCCATGGCAGGGCCGGCGCAGATTGCCACGCCCTGGTGATGCTGGTTTTCCGGAGAAATCGACGGCGATGTCACCAGGCCGCGCCCCTGCGGATCCTCGACCAGCGTGTCGATAAAGAACTCGCATGCCCCTTTTAATAACGGATAGAGCCGGCGCAGCCACGCTTCATCGCGCAAATAATCGTAGTGGTCCCACAAGGTATTGCATAGCCATGCGCCGCCGGTTGGCCAGATACCCCATAGCGGCCCATCGATCGGGGCGCTGCCGCGCCACAGGTCGGTGTTGTGGTGTGCGACCCAGCCGCGCGCGCCATAAGCCTTGCGCGCCGTGACCGCGCCGGTGACTGCCAGGCCCTCGACCATGCGCAGCACCGGCTCAACGCATTCACCCAGGTTCGCCGGCCCGGCCGGCCAATAATTCATTTGGGTATTGATGTTGATCGTGTACTTCCCGCCCCATGGCGGATTGGTGCCCTCGTTCCACATTCCCTGCAAGTTGGCCGGCTGGCTGCTGGGGCGTGAGCAGGACAGCAGCAGGTAGCGTGCGTACTGCACGTACAACGCCGCAAGCGTAGGCTCGGGCTGCGCTTCGGCAGTGGCAATGCGCTCGTTCGTAGGCCGCACATCCTGACCTTTGCCCAATCGGATCGAAAAGCGGCGATACAGGGCGCGATGTGCAGCCAGGTGTTCGGCCAATAAACGCGCATAAGGCTTGCCGGCTGCTGCGGCGCAATCGCGGCGCACGCGTGCCACGGGATCGCCGCTGGTGTCGGCGAAATCAACATAGCTGGTGGCGGCCGCGACGAACAAGGTCACAGTGCGCGCGCCACGCACCTGCAAACGATCGCCAGCCACGGCCACTTTGCCGTCGGCAAGCGCCTGAACCCTGACCGCATAGCGCAGCGCTGCAGGGATGCCGGAAGATTCCAGGTTCCGTCCTTCGATCAGCAGCGCGCCGGCGCCATCTGGGCCAATTGCCAGCGTGTCCGGCCGCGCCGATTCGTCCAGTGATTCGCTCAGCTTCGCAGGCGCTTGCGTAGTTCCATAATTGGCCTGCCGCGGATGACGGTATCCAAGGTCAAAATCCAATACGCCATGCGAAGCAGTCAGCCGCACCACGATCACCTGGTCCGGAGCGCTGGCAAATACTTCCCGTGTGTAGCGCGCCTTGCCTGCTGCGTAGCTGGTGCGGGCCACGGCAGAATCCAGGTTGAGTGCGCGGCGGTAGTCCGAAGGGGCTTCGGGTGCTCCTATAAAGTCGATCAACAAATCCCCTGCAGAACTGTAAGGCATCTGCTGGTGTGAAATCATGGTGCTGCCGCACAGGTCGTGGGCTTCCTTGAACCTGCCCTGCTCGATCAAGGCGCGTACTTGCGGCAGCGCTGCCAGCGCCCCCGGCATGTTGGGGTCGTAGGGACCTCCGGCAAACAGGGTGTCTTCATTGAGCTGCAAGCGTTCCTGCCCCACGCGCCCATAGACCATGGCGCCAAGCCTTCCGTTACCGACCGGCAGCGCCTCCACCCAGGGGCCGGCAGGACGGTCATACCAAAGCTCCAGGTCTTCTCGCTTGCCGCGTGCCGTGGCCTTGACTGCGGCCCCAGCGAGCCCCGGAAATGCCGCCGCCAGCCCAAGAGACATCATCAGGTTCCGCCGCCTTGCGTTCACGCCCATCCTGCCTCCGTTCTTGTTTGAGTGGGCAAATTATCCTCGTGCCTGGCGGCGGCCGAGCTATAACTTATTTGACGCGAGCTATGCCTGCTACGAGTGTTGGCAGTATGCTATTGTTGCCTCATGAGAAAAATCTGGATCGCACTGTTACTGCTAGCCGCCCTGCCCGCCAAAGCCGACCGGGCTGCCGATCTTGATCGTCTCGCCACGCGCTATCATGCCCTCGGCCAGCTCGATGGAGCAGTGCTGGTCGCCGACCACGGCAAGGTTGTCTACCAGCGCGCCTTTGGCCTTGCCAACCGCGAATGGCAAATCCCGCACAGCACGGACACCGCCTTCCGCATCGCCTCGCTGACCAAGCAATTCACCGCTACCCTGGTCATGCAACTGGCAGAGCAAGACAAGTTGCGGCTGGACGACCCGATCGGCAAATACGTGCCGGAACTAAGTCCGGAAATTGGCAATCGCGTCACGCTGCACCATTTGCTGAATCACACATCCGGCATCGTCGACTACGCGAACTACCCGGGCTTCTGGGCCAACCGGCTTGGTGAAAAAGTGCCCAGGGCGGACTTCCTCGCCATCATGAACCGCCCGCTGGAATTCGAACCGGGCAGACAGGGACACTACAGCAGCTCCAATTACACCCTGCTTGGCTGGGTCATCGAACAACAGACCGGCAAGAGCTACAGCGAAGCCCTGGACAGCATGGTCCTGCGCCCGCTTGGCATGCGGCGTACCGCATACGACGCGCCGGACCGCGTCTTTCCCCGCAAGGCTTCCGGCTATGTGCGCACACTCGGCGAATACCGGCCGGCCGACCCGTTATGGGTCCCCAACGTCAGCGCCGGCGGGGGCGTAGCAAGCACCGTCGGCGATTTCTTCAAGCTTGATCGTGCGCTGGCCGGCAACGCGCTGCTTAAGCCCGAATCGAAGCGCCTGATGTTCACCGCCTACGTCAAGGACGATGTGTGGGGCGACCTTGGCTATGGCTACGGCTGGCTGGTGGGAACGCGCACCATTGCGGGCAAACCGCGCCTGGTGCACGAGCATGGCGGCAATGCCAACGGTTTCCGCACGCTGGTCACGCGCTATCCGGAAGACGGCAAGCTGGTGGTCATCTTCCTCAACGAAGGCAATGGCAACAAGGGGCCCGAGATTTACAGCATGCGCCGAGATTTCACCGACGCCTTATACGGGCAGCCCGTTGCGCTCCCCAAGCCCGCATTGCACGACTTGCTGGCCACTGAAATTCGCCGTATCGGCGACGAGGCCGCGCTTGCGCATTTCGACGCACTTCTTGCGCAAAGCGGCCAACCAGGGAATGGCGATGGCCTGAATCGGCTCGCCTACCAATATGCCGAAGCCGGCCGCGCCTCCACCGGAATCGCAGTCCTGCAAAAGGCAAGCGCCCTATTCCCTCAGGATGGAAATTTGCATGATTCGATGGGCGAACTCTATCTGCAACTGGGCGAGAAGGAGAAGTCGCGCGCCGCCTACCAGCGCGCCTCGGAACTGGCCCCAGGCAATGGCAGGTGAGCGGCGGAACTCGGCTGCCGACTAAGGCAGCGGCACTTTCCCGGCCTGAGCAAGTCAGGCCAGGTTTTGGAGGGGAAAAGTACCAGTTGGGTACTTATGCGCGGCGGCGGGTACGTGCCAGCGCCAGCAGGCCCAGGCCAAACAGAGCCATCGATGCAGGTTCAGGTACCTGGACGTTGGCAGCGACGGTGCCGACGTTGTTCCAGGCATCGGAATCCCAGTAGAACATGTTCAGCTTGCCGCTGGCGTTGGCAAGACCATCGAAACGCGTGCCAATCACAAAATAGTTACCCGCACCTGGAGTACCGGTGCCAATCTGGCCAACCAGCGAGCCGATCAGCGCATTGAATGCGCTGCCATCAGGATTCCTGACCTGCATATTCCAGCCAGCCTTGCCGTTGGCGTCCGAGAAATAACCCGAAGCGCCGCCGGAAAAGTTCCAGAACTGCGATGGATTGACCCAGATCGAGAAATGCTGTCCGGCTTCCAGGGAAATGCCGGTAGCGTGCGTCACGCCACCGGACAGGCTGTAGTCTTTGGCATTCACCGAGACCACGCCTGCCTGGGCCAGCCCGGCCATGGCAAATGCAGCGACGAAACCAATGGCGCGCAGTACTTTTTGGACTTTCATTCAATCTTTCCTAGATATTGTTAGAACCGGATGCCCAAGCAAAACACATGCCAGTTTCCACGGATCATCAAAAGATGAATAAAATTAAGTACTTACGCACAAGGAAAGCTGAGTTGATTTTCGGACTGTAAAGTTTTCCGACAGCATCGTCGAAAATCTCAGCGATGGGACGGGCTTTCCATCAACGTGATTCGTCCGCTCGTGAGGGCAAAAGCAAACAGCCCAACCGGTAAAGGCAGGGCTGCAGGTTCTCAACTGATAAGTGCTTTGACGTAGTAACCTATGCCGATAAAAATGGCAGTCGCCGGTAACACCTGCAGCCCCCTAATCATATAGCGCAGAACTGCCGGCTTGGCGGCCAATGCTTCCGGGTTGACGTGTGCGTGTTGCCAGTGCGTTTTCGGCGCGAGTTCAGCGCGGGATTGCAGTGCAATGCTGCCAAAGTAAATGACAATCAACCCGAGCGTCTGCGTCTTCCAGGAGTTGGGGAAACCCGATGCGAGGATCCACAGCGCGGTCGAAATCCATACGAGCTGAGCCATCAGAAACCAATTCAGCGAACGGTGCTCCTCGGGCGAACGCCAGCAAAGAATGGCGATAATGCTCCAGGATGCGAGCAGAAAGCCATATCCCATCAGCCGCCGCCGCAAGTTTTCAGGTGCCGCAGACGGACGAACTGGAGATGCAGCGGCAGCTGGCTGATCGTCAGCAAGGTTCAACGTCATACCAACTTCGCCAGAAGCCTTTTTCAGGTTGGCAGCATACGCGCGCACCTCGCCCGGCTCAACCTGTGACTTCAACCAACGCAAGCGATCAGTCAAGATGTACTTAACATCGCCCTGCCCCTGCTCAACCTTATGGCTGAACTCAAACGCCGGGTCTGTCACAGCAACTTCCCTAGGGTTAACATCCCAATTACCCCGCATTTTTACTTCGGTAACTTCTTCGATATCCTCGGGGTACCTGGTCGCCAAAGGAGCTTTGCGGTTCAAATCATCGGGTGCCGCCAATTGAGAGCGAATTTCGGAAGAACGCACATATCCCTGACGCCTCACGCCAGGTTCGCGACGATTCCAGAAATCGGGAATTTCGTACGATTCGATCGTGGTGAACTGATTCAGCTTCCGATCATCAATATGGCGCAACGGAGCCCGCACCCTGATCTCAGGATAGCGGCGAGCGTAATAATTGACGTACTGAGCCTGCATCTCAGCCAGCCCCCGGCGCGCAACCATACTGCGAATCTCGTCGGCTTCAAGCCCATATGCAACGGTGGTAATGGAATAATGCACCGGCCTATCAGCACCATCGCGGCCATCGAAAACCGCATGGATTTTCTTTCGGCTCCGTCCATCCCTGCCGGCCATCTTGCTCAATCCAGCCTGCCGTTCGTCCAGCACCAGCGCAAAGCCATGGTCTGACTGCACCATGTTTTCGAGATCGCCGCCTTGGGGTGAAACCGTCGGATCCAGCCAATAATGGCGATCGTTCAGCGTTGCACGCACCACGACGTGATTGAACACATTCGGCGCTGGCAGCGCCTTTGCAATGGTTTCGCGCCGTTCTGTATTGACCAGCGCCGGAACAGCGTGAATACCAAGCCTGCGCAGCATCGCCACAACCAACCGCGCTTTATCCTTGCAGTCGCCAAAACGGCGCTGGAAGACGGCGGCAGGTCGGTTAGGGGCGTAAGATCCGGCGCCTACCTCAACTCCCAGGTAGCGAACCTCCGACTGAACCAAGTGGAGCACGGCGCGCACTCTTCCCTCCGGCGTTACCTCGGTATGCCGAATTTTCTCGATAGCCGCTTCCAGTTCTCCTCCCAGCTTGCCATCTTCGCGGTACAACGGCGCCCCCCATTCCACCACCGACTTCCAATCGGGGAACTCGCTCCAACGCACACGCGCATAGGGCATATAAGTTTCAGGTGCGCCGCGCTCAACCTTGATCGCGGGCACATTCTGTTGCGACCAACGGTATTCGCGATAGCCCCCAACGTCCCGCACCTGCGCTTGCAGCGTGCTGTTCACGACTTGCGTAAAGACTTCCCGGCCATGGGGAATGAGCAAGCGCACCGAAGCAAGTCCCACCGGCACCGCCCACTGCAACTCGGCGCCGCCCGCAACCCGGTTGCCGAACACAGGATTGATGCCGCTCCTGCTGTAAGCATATTCAACGACGTCGCCGACACGCAAATCCTCCAGCACTACACTGACCGTTTTACTGCCATCGTAAATCCGGTATTCCAGTTCCGTTTCGCGCTGCAGCACCGAAATCTTGGCCCCGGCCAGTTTGTCGATCACTTTGCCTTCGCGCCACACACGAATCGCATGAATTGTCAGCTGTTCAAAGCTGGGGTCAAATACGAAGGAAAGGTCTGCGATGTCGTGGACCCCATTGGCGTCGAGTGCCTTGTTGGCGAAGTGATGGTAGCTCGACTTCCCACTCATCTCTATCCGGGTCTGCACGTCACTGAGGATGCACCACTCGCCGCTCGACCGATCATTTGCAGGCTTGCGACTCAGATCCACCGGCAGCGTTTCAACCCAGGCAGGAGCGGGGGCAACCTGATATTCAGCAGCGTGGATTGGCAGGTTGGTCATCCACAACCATACAAATAATGCGAAAAGCCGGTTCATTTTTACCTTTTTGAAGCAAACAAAAAGGCCGCACATATTGCGGCCCTGTCTCTTCACCGAATTAATATCCCAACAGTATAGCTTTTACAAGGAATATTACCAGAAAGATATGTCGTTATGACGGTCAGCCAGCTCAGTTAGCTACCGCTGGAGGGAAAACCTTGATCAACTTCCCGATGATCTGATCTGAACGCACGTATCCCCAATACCTGCTATCAAAGCTGTTGTCCCGATTATCCCCCATGACGAAATAACGCTCCGGCGGGACGGTGCATTCGACCCTTCCCTCGGAATGCGAGCAGCTTTCCTTCATTGGGAAGTTCCATGCATCGGGCCGCGCTGCAGGTGCATCGGCGTTGATTAAAGTCTCGAAGTTGCCAGCGTCGAGGCGATTGAGATGGCGCTGACGGTAAGCAAGCGCGTCAACATCGAGGTAGTCATCCAATTGCTGCACGCGGGTCTCCTGGCCATTCACCACGACATTCTTGCCGACAAAGGCGACACGATCGCCGGGCAAGCCAATGATGCGCTTGACAAAAGATTGGCTTGGATCGCGCGGAAAATCGAAGACGATAATATCGCCCCGCTTTAGCGCTTCGGACACCGGCAAGCGTCCGAAATTTAAGCCCAGTGTACCCGGATGCCCATAGCCATGTTTCTGCACAATGACATTTGCTTTCCGCGGCAGTGTCGGCAGCATCGCCGTCGATGGGATCCTGAACGGTTCATACAGGAAAATGCGGATGAGCAGAAAAACCAAGGTGAATGCAAGGGCAATACCCAGCAGGCTGTACCATCTTGCGTACCAAGGGGCTGCCGCATCAGTGCTGCTCCTGGCACACCGATAAGCTACGACTCCGCCGGCTATCAACAATGCCCAACCCAAAATGCCTTGTGACATCTCATCAATGACGCCGATGAAACCGCATATGCCAATCACAACGCCAGCAAGGGTAAATCCAAGCGCGACAAGCGGACGGCGCGCATAAAGCATCGCCAGTGGTGCAGCAATCACGCCCAATACAGCGGCAATCCATGGAACCGGCTTCCGCCTCATAGCAATATCCTGAAATGCAAAAAGCCCAACTTATGCAGCTGGGCTTTTTGCTTTGAAATTCTGGCTCCCCGACCTGGACTCGAACCAGGGACCTGCGGATTAACAGTCCGTCGCTCTACCGACTGAGCTATCAGGGATCATTCTCTGACCGCGTTGCGATCAGAGAGCAGCATATTAAAGGACC